>JAFTDQ010000043.1 GCA_017454075.1 Clostridia bacterium | reverse complement strand
GAGGGGGGATTGCACGAGGATTTTTACAAATACGGAAAGAACACCGTCGTTCAGGTGGCGTCGGGGCGGTTCGGCGTGCACGAGGATTATCTGAACGACGGCGCCGCGATCGAGATCAAAATGGGGCAGGGAGCAAAGCCGGGTATCGGCGGACATCTGCCGGGAGCCAAGATCGTCGGCGACGTCAGCCGCACCCGTATGATCCCTGAGGGGTCGGACGCGATCAGTCCCGCGCCGCACCACGATATCTATTCGATCGAGGATCTGCGTCAGCTCGTCTTTTCGCTCAAAGAAGCGACCCGGTACAAAAAGCCGGTGATAGTCAAGGTAGCCGCTGTCCATAACATCGCCGCTATCGCGAGCGGCATCGCAAGAAGCGGAGCGGACGTCATTGCTATCGACGGTTTTCGCGGCGGTACCGGGGCGGCGCCGACGCGCATCAGGGACAACGTGGGCATTCCCGTGGAGCTGGCGCTTGCCGCCGTGGACAAACGGCTCAGGGATGAGGGGATCCGCGGGAACGTTTCGCTCGTCGTCGGCGGCTCGATCCGATCGGCTGCGGACGTGATCAAGGCAGTAGCGCTCGGCGCCGACGCCTGCTACGTCGCCACGGCGGCGCTGCTCGCCCTCGGGTGCCATCTCTGCCGCACCTGTCAGAGCGGTAAATGCAACTGGGGCATAGCGACCCAGCGCCCCGATCTTGTCAAACGCCTCAATCCCGATATCGGTTCCGCCCGGCTTGTCAACCTTATGACGGCTTGGCGGCATGAGATCATGGAGATCATGGGCGGAATGGGGATCAACTCCATTGAAGCGCTGCGGGGGAACCGTCTGATGCTGCGCGGCGTGGGGCTGAACGAAAAGGAACTGGAGATACTCGGTATCTCCCACGCTGGTGAATGAAAAATGAAACGGGTCTACGTCAACGCCGTTCCGATGAACTCCGTCGGTTTCTTCGATCTTCATATGATGACAGCCGGAGTATACGACGGAGAAATGACTGAGCAAAAAAGCGAAAACGGTATCAGGAGATTCTTTATCAGGGACAACCTTCTCAGGGGATTTATCCTTTTAGGCAGCGTCGAGCGGGCCGGGATATACACTTCGCTGATACGCGAAAAGACGCCTCTTGATACGATCGACTTCGACCTGACAAAAAAAGTTGCTTCAAACATGATTTTTACACCGGAAATACGTAGGAAAAAGTTCGGAGGTGTAGTATAATATGATAATCCGGGCAAAGGGTCTGAGTTACCGCGAAATAAATGAAAAGCTGCGCGCCGCGGACAAAGATATCACCGTCAGGGACTGCATCGGTCAGCGTTTCATCTGTGCCGGGATGTCGGACGTTTCCGTTAAGCTGGAAGGCGTTCCGGGTAACGCTTTGGGAGCCTATCTCAACGGAGCCGAGATCACCGTAAACGGCAACGCGCAGGACGCGGTCGGCGACACGATGAACGACGGAAAAATCGTCATCCACGGGAGTGTGGGCGACGCCGCCGGATACGCCATGCGCGGCGGAAGTATTTACGTCAAAGGGGACGCGGGTTACCGGGCCGGAATACATATGAAGGCGTATAAGGAAAAGATCCCCGTTATGGTAATCGGCGGCAGAGCAGGGAGCTTTCTCGGGGAATATCAGGCGGGCGGCGTGATCGTAGTCCTGGGTCTCGGGGAGGGCGACAGAAAGATAGTCGGCGATTTTCCCTGCACGGGAATGCACGGCGGCAAGCTGATCCTGCGTTCCGATTGCCGTGATATCGCGTTTCCGGATCAGGTCACGGCAAGACCGGCGACCGATAAAGATAAAGCCGAGATCGACCGTTACGTCTCCGAATACTGCCGTCTGTTCGGCGGGAATAAAGAAGAAATGATGGACCGGCCTTTCACGGTCGTGACTCCGGACAGCAAAAATCCGTATAAACAATTGTACGTTGCCAATTAGAACATCTGAGAGCGGGAGGATACTATGGAATATTCAAAGGAAGAAGTAATGCAATACGTTGCCGAGGATGACGTCAAATTCATCCGCCTTGCATTCTGCGACGTGTTCGGACGTCAGAAGAATATTTC
>JAFTDQ010000042.1 GCA_017454075.1 Clostridia bacterium | reverse complement strand
GCCGCCGAAGCAGGCGAAATAGGTCTCGAGCGAGAGCGGCATGTTTCCGACTCTTTCGAGCCTGATGCAGTCGGTAAAGGCGCCGTGCATATCCGTGACGAATCTCCCGAGAGTGATTTCCGTAAGCGACGTGCATCCGGAGAAACTTCCGTACAGCGACGTCACGTTTTCTATCCCCTTAATCCCTGTTAGAGAGGAGCACCCGCGGAAAGTATCGCGGAGCTCGGTAACGCTTTCGGGAAGGGATATCCTTTCAAGCGAGATGCAGTCCGTGAAGGTCCCGTCAAGGCCTGTCGCCCCGTCGCCGATCTTCACGTCGGCAAGGGTCACGCAGCCGCGGAACGCATCTCTGCAGTCCGTCGCCGTCGATGGTATGAAACATGATTTCAGCGCGCCGCATCCGTAAAAAGCCTCGGGCATGCGCTCCGCCTTTTCAAAGCCGTCCACGCTCGTAAGCGCCGGGCAGCCGTAGAAAGCTCCCTCCATGTCTGTCACGTTCCCGCCGAGATGCGCCGTCTTCAGATCCGGGCATCCGACGAAGGCGCGGCTCACGTCGGTCACGCTTCCGGGAAGAACTATCTCATAAAGCGCGACGCACCCGTTAAAGGCGTTCCTGCCTATTGCAGTCACGTTGAGCCCGTTCACCTTTTCAGGTATGACGACTCTGCTTTCCGTCCCGAGATAGCCCTTTATGACGCAGCCGTCGCCGTCCTCTTCGATAATGTAGTTGTCATATTCGTACGGCTTTGCCCGGGTCTCGCTTTTCTTTTTGCAGGAGAAAAGGCAAAGGATCGCCGCCGTGGCGGCGAAAACAAATATCAGAAGTCTGACCGCTTTTCCTTTCACCTTGTTCCCCCCGGGAGTCATTTTCTTTCAAATCTGCGCTCGAATGATTTTTTATCCGATTCGAACGCGACCGGTCTGCCGTGCGGGCAGTATTTTATTTTCGGATCGGTAAGGACCTGCCTGACTATCCAGTCAAGATTTTCGGGAAGGTCGTCTTCTCCGGCTTTCACGGAAGCCTTACATGAAGCCTGATAAAGCGCTTTTTCGTAGTAAATCATCCTGTCGGCGGAAGGGTCGCCGGTGCCTTCGGCAAGCCGGCTGACGATCAGACAGAACAACTCGGCGGCATCCTTTGCCGACATTCCGGAGGGATACGCAGATATTTTGCCTTCGGAAAATTCAAATCCCATGCGGGAAAGCTCAGGGCAAAATTCAGCCGCCGCCTCAAGTTCCGACGGGGTGAGCCGCGGCTCGATCGGGAGCAGGAGCTTCTGCGACGGAGGCGTCCCGAGATCCATGCGGGATCTGAGCTTTTCATAGTTTATTCGCTCGTGAGCCGCGTGCTTGTCGACGACAATCATCCTGTCGCCGAGCTCGACGAATATATAGCATCCGAACAGCACTCCGGCTATCCTGTATTCAGGTATCTCGGGTCCGACGGACGGTCCGGCGTCATCATCACGTTCCGGCGCGATTTCTCCGGCGATTCGGTCCGTTTTCGTTTCAAAAGTATCGGGGGCGGGATCGGCCGAGCGCGTCTTCTGTTCCTGTTCCGGCTCATCAGCCGGAACGTCCCGCTGTCCGGGCGGGGCAGGCGGCGTTTCAGCCGCAACTCGCGGCTCTTCGCGTGGGATCACAAGCTGCTCGTACCTCGCGGTCAGCCGGTCCCGGTCGGCGGCGATCTTCATCGCCTCCTCGGGGCTGGCCGCCCTCGACGTTATTATCTCGTTGAACAGTTTGCGGCTGTCGCCCGTATAGCGGAGTCCGTCGTCCGTCGGGCGGGGTATCTTTTCGGTAAGGGCGTTCCTGACGGCGCAGAAGACCGCGTTGAACACCGGCTTTTCGTTTGAAAATTTCACCTCGAGCTTCTGAGGGTGAACGTTCACGTCGACGAACGCCGGATTGAACGAAATGTTGATCACGGCGCACGGGAATTTTTCTTTCGGAATATAGGACGAAAACGCCTGCTCGAGAGCCGCCGCAGCAGTCTGGCATCTTACGAATCTGCCGTTAATGAAAAAGTTTTCGCAGGAGCGGCTCCCGCGGCAGTTTTCGGGCGTGCCTATATATCCTTTGACCGCGATCCCGTCGGTCAGATCGTCGACCGGGATCAGTTTTGAGGCGAAATCCCTCCCGAGCGTGACGTATATAGCGCTGATGAGCTTTCCGTCGCCCGGCGTCGAGAAGCGAAGAACGTTGTCGGTTATGTATCTTATCCCGATATCGGGTCTTGAAAGCGCGATTTTTTCAACGACGGCGGTGACGGCCGCCGTCTCGGTTATATCCCTGCGGAGAAATTTGCGGCGTGCCGGAACGTTTGAGAACAGGTCCTCGGCCGAGATCGTCGTCCCGTCGGGACAGCCCGCCTCCGTGCAGTCGGCGACCTCGCCGTCCCTGCATCTTACAAGAGTCCCGGTCATGTCCTCGGGCCGTTTTGTCAAAATGGAAAACCGTGAAACGGATGAGATCGCGGCGAGCGCCTCTCCCCGGAACCCGAGCGTAGCTATTCCGTCGAGATCCTCCGCCCGCCTGATCTTGCTCGTGGCGTGGCGTCTGACAGAAAGGCAGGCGTCCTCGCGAGACATGCCGCAGCCGTTGTCCGTCACTCTGATGAGCGAAACGCCTCCGTTTTTTATCTCCACGGTTATCCTTGTCGCGCCGGCGTCTACCGCGTTTTCAAGAAGCTCTTTTACCGCCGAGGCGGGGCGGTCGACCACCTCTCCCGCGGCGATAAGGTTGGCGACCGAAATATCAAGCAGATTAATCTTTCCCAATGGTAGGTTCTCCTGTCGGTCCGCCCTCGGCCGCCTTGGTGATCCTTTCAAGATACGAGACCGCCTTGACGCTCAGATATCCCGGTCCTTCGGGATAAACGTAATACAGTCTGTTCTGATGATACAGATCGAAATGTTTTCCGACGCTCACGGGGAAACCCTTTATCACGTCTGTCGAATCGGCAAATGAGACGTCCTCTCCGCCGATTCTTCCCTCAAATCCCACCGAATCCGCGGTGAGGGTGAAAATCCCGCGGTCACCGTCCGACGGCTTTTTCATATAACCGTCCTCGTCCGTCCGCGAAACGCGGCAGGGGAACGTGAGCGGTTTTCCTGTGTCGATCCGCTCCCTGCACCATTCGTACCAGTCCGCGACGCTTTTTATCCCGGGACGGCTAAGACCGGCGACGGCCCCGTGTCCGTCGACCGCGGCTTTCATCCCGCAGGAGCAGGAGACGGTTTTGCCGGAGGTGACGAGAGTTCCCTCTCCGAGGCAGGACGGACATATCCAGAGTATGTTTTCAAGCCCTTCCGAAAGAGCTCCGCGGCGGGCGCGGAACGCGACGTCAGGCAGCGAAAGCTCGTCGTCGTGTTTTATGGCACCGCCTATGATCTTTCTTATATCGGAAACGTCGGTTGTCTTTATTATACCGGCGGGAAGAAGGAGGGACGTCCTGACATCGATCATCCCCCGACGCTTTTCCTTCGCCCACTTCGGGAAGGTCAGTCCCGCGCCGTCCGACACGGCGAGATAGACGTTTGCTCCGAGCTGTTTTATGAGTTCTGCCGTTCCGTCTGTCAGTCTGAGGAGCGGGAATACCACGTGAGCCGGCCTTCGGGGAAAATAACGACGGTCCTGCCGTCCCTTATCGCCCGCTTGATCTGAATGACCGCCCTCGGATCGGCGCAATACATTTTTTTCGGTATCGCGTGAATCATCTTCAGCACGGGGCGGAGCGGCTTTATCGCCATAAAATGCTCGCTCAGTACGAAATTCGGTCTTTCGGGAAACGCCGCCATTGCGACAAGCAGGTGATCTTTTCCCGATACGTGCGGAGCGAGGATCACGGCCGGTCCCTTTATCCGTCCGGCCTCTCGCCTGATTCTTACCCTGTATTTCAACCCGAAAAACAGGGAGACGAAGATATAGGCGAAAAACCAGATAAGAGCCGGCGGCTTTTTCATCCGGCGAGCCTGTTTTCTTACGATTTTGTTTTTATTTTTCTCTTCGGGAGACATATCAGTTCAGGGCGAAAAGCAGATCTCCGTATGACGGGAAGGGCCAGAACTCCTCAGATGTGAGCGATTCCGCCGCGTCGCAGTAGCCGCGAAGAAGCTTCATCGTCGGAAGTATTCTTTTCAGGCAGATGAAGGAGGCGTCCCTTGTCTCCGTCTCCGACTTGGCGTCGGCGACCGCCTTTTCAAGTTCGCGCATTTTGAAATACGCATTGTCCGTCAGCACTTTCAGCCTGCGGGAAAGGTCGTTTTCGAACATGGTTTCCCCCGTAAGCGTCCTGCGGTACGAAGCGACGGCGGGGAGGATCTCCCTGCGCGCCATATCGGTCATGGTGAGCGCCTCTATATACGTCAGTTTGACGTAACTCTCGAGCATTATCTCGTATCTTGCGCGCATCTCCTCTTCCGTGAGGATGCCGAGCGTCGTCATGAGAGCCACGTTTTTGTCGCTGAGATAAGTATCGCACGCCTCGGGAGTCGAGCCGATCTCGGGCAGACCCCGGAGCGCGGCCTCTTCTCTCCATTCCTCTCCGTACCCGTTGCCGTTGAATATTATGCGTTCGTGGGCGGAAAGCTCCGATCTTATGAGTTCATGGAGACTTTTTTCAAAATCATCCGAGCCCTCGAGCGCGTCTGCATAGCCGTTGAGCGTCTCGGACATGATCGAGTTTATTACGGTGTTGATATCGGAGATCGACGCCGAGCTGCCCGGTATTCTGAACTCAAACTTGTTTCCCGTGAATGCGATCGGTGACGTGCGGTTGCGGTCCGTAGTGTCCCTCGGGAATTTCGGAAGGACGTGCACGCCTACGCGGAGGAGCTCTTTCTCCCTCCCGCCGTAGGGCGTCCCGTTTTTCACCGATTCAAGTATTTCGGTCAGCTCATCGCCGAGGAAGATCGAGATTATCGTCGGTGGCGCCTCGCTTCCCCCGAGCCGGCAGTCATTTCCCGCCGTGGCGACAGAAACGCGGATGAGCTCCGGGTATCTGTCAACGGCGGAGATGAGCGCCGTGACAAACAGCAGGAACTGCGCGTTTTCATAAGGCGTATCCCCGGGCTCGAGCAGATTTGTGCCCCTGTCGGTCGAAAGTGACCAGTTATTGTGTTTCCCCGATCCGTTAAGTCCGTCGAAGGGCTTTTCGTGAAGCAGGCAAACGAAGCCGTGCTTTCTCGCGACGGTACGGAGCACCTCCATGGTTATCTGATTCTGATCCGCCGCAATGTTTGCCGTGGCGAAGATCGGAGCGAGCTCAAACTGAGCGGGGGCGACTTCGTTGTGTTCCGTCTTTGCCGGGACTCCGAGTTTCCAGAGTTCTTCGTTCACCTCGCTCATAAAAGCGGAGACCCTCGGGTCTATCGCGCCGTAATAGTGATCGTCAAGCTCCTGTCCCTTCGGAGGCTTTGCGCCGAAAAGCGTGCGTCCCGTATATTTGAGGTCGTGTCTGAGTTCAAAAAGTTCTTCCGGAACGAGAAAATACTCCTGCTCGGGACCGACCGTCGGATTGACATGCAGGACCTCGTTGTTGCCGAATGGCGCAAGTATGCGCAGAGCCGCCTTGTTCAGGCGCTCCATCGACCGGAGAAGCGGGGTCTTTTTATCGAGCACGTGTCCGCTGTATGAATAAAAAGCGGTCGGGATATAAAGCGTGCGTCCCTTCACGAACGCATATGACGTGGGATCCCAGGCGGTGTAGCCGCGCGCTTCAAAGGTCGCGCGAAGGCCTCCCGACGGAAAAGATGACGCGTCGCTTTCGCCTTTTATGAGTTCTTTCCCCGAGAAGCCGTCTATCGCCCTGCCTTCTTTGTCGTAGCAGATAAAACTGTCGTGCTTTTCGGCGGTCACTCCCGTCATCGGCTGAAACCAGTGAGTATAGTGCGTCGCGCCGCGTGAAACGGCCCATTTTCTCATTCCGTCAGCCACGGCGTCGGCGATATCCGGCGCCAGACCGCGCCCGTTTTTCTGCGTCCTGCGGAGTTTCTGATAGACCTCTTCACCGAGGTAATTTTTCATTTCGGCGTCGCCGAAGACCATCGAGCCGAAGCCGACCGTAAGTGTATTTCCGTTGTTTTCCATTTGCTCCATGTGATGATGCCGCCTTCCGTCCGATCTCATTCCCCGGTGGGTTCCGATCCGCTGCTGATGACAAAATCGATTTTCGTCCCCCTCGGGACCGAGCTGCCCGACGGGACACTCTGCGATATTATATTTCCCGACGGTACCGTCGACGAATAAGAATACGTCACTTTCCCGACGGCAAGAATGCTCTCCATCTTCTGATACGCCTGAACCGGGGTAATTCCTGTGAGCGACGGGACCTTGACGTTTTCCGCCACGCTCCCGCGGCTGTAATAAAGCGTCAGGACCGAGCCGACCTCGGCGCTCGTCTTCGCCGCCGGGTCAGATTTCACGACGAATCCTATCTCGACCGTATCGGAATCCACCGGCTGCAGCTTCACGCTCAGACCGAGCTTTTCGGCCCTGATCTGAGCCGTTCTGTAGTCCATAAGCGTAAGATCCGGAACGCTAACCATTCTCGATCCGTGAGAGACGGTCAGTGTGACGGCGCAGTACTGCCTGTTTTTCAGCACCTTTCGCTTTGCCCCTCCGGCGGGATCCTGTTTTATTATGGTATCCTTCGGATAGCTCGCGTCGTATTTGTATTCTATCCTGACGTCATATATGGTCCGGTCGAACGCCGACTTTACCTTGTCGTCGTAAAGTTTTCCCGTGACGTCCGGAACCTCCACCGTTATCGGTGAATTCTCGCTTTCGGCTTTCAGGACTTTGTCGAACATATAAAGTCCCGTGATGAGAAAAACGGCAAGGAAAGCGACGGTCACCCCGCATATGATCGGGAACATCGACGTGCTCTGCTTCTTTTTCTGTTTTTTCTTTCCCTTTGCCATCTCCTGCTCCTCGGGCGTCCTTTTCGGGACTATCGTCCCGGTATCTTTCCTGACCGTGCGGAACACTCGGTCGGGATTTGCCCTGAGCCGGGATACGAACGCGCCCATCTGCTCGGCCGTGGAAAACCTCTGATCCGGATTTTTTTCCATAGCTCCGAGTATGACCTGCTCGAGCCCGAGGGGTATCTCGGGATTGAGCTCTCTCGGTCTTCGGGGCATTTCCGTTATATGCTTTCGCGCGATCTCGACCGGAGTGTCGGCTACAAACGGGAGCTGACCGGTCGCCATCTCGTACATCATCACGCCGACCGAATATATGTCG
>JAFTDQ010000041.1 GCA_017454075.1 Clostridia bacterium | reverse complement strand
GCGGCGTCCTCGGCGCGAAAATCTGCTCGTAAAATCATCCGTTTCGGGTCGAAGAGTTTTGCCGGAGCTGATTTTTGTTCCGGCAAGGCAGACCCCGAAGCAGGTAGCGCTTCCTACCTGCGAGGGGTATAACGAAGCAGGTGCTTTTTAACTTCGGCGATCAGCGGTGTCGAACGAATTCGACTGATGTGATCTGTTCGCGCAAAACCGGGTTCGGGTAACTTCTGTTACCCTAATGACGTCTGCGGAGCGGTCCGCCCTTTCTTTTTTTATTGACGGTTTTCGTCCGTTTTGGTATAATGTCATCAAACGGAGCGAGGTGAAAGATATGGAATTGTCGGGCGCGAAAAAAACGGCGTCCCTGATCTTCAAGATCGTCGTCGTCCTCTCCGCGGCGGTCGGAACCCTGATGAGCTTTTACGCCGGGCGCGAGGCGTTTATGGGCGGCGGGAAGATCTTTCTCTACTTCACGATCCAGTCGAATATCTTTATCGCGGCGATCTCTGCCGTCGGCGCGATCCTTCGTCTTACGGGGGCGCGTATCGGCGGTCCCCTTTACGCCGTCAAGCTCGTCGGAACGGTTTCGATAACGCTGACGGGCGTCGTCTTCTGCTTCGTCCTCGCGCCGACGCTCGGGGCGAGGGCGTGGAACGTTCACAACGTTCTGACGCACGTCGTCGTCCCCGTCCTCTCGGTCGCCGACTTTTTTCTCGTCACGCCTCCGGGCAAAACGGGAGTGAAGACGCTTCCTCTCGTTCTCGTCCCGCCGACGGCTTACGGGATCTTCGCCGCGGTCGGCTTTGTCCTCGGATGGGAGTTTTCGGCGGGGAAGAATTACCCGTATTTCTTCCTCAACTGGGGTGACCCGGTCGGCGTTTTCGGCTTCTCCCGCGCTTTCCCCTTTATGGGCCCGTTCTGGTGGGTCGTCGTCCTGTATATCTTCATCGCCTCCGTCGGTCTTCTGTTTGTTTCGCTGACCGGACGGAAAAGGAAATAACGGTCGGAGGGAAAAATGTTCACGGGCAATTACGGTTTCTTCGATTACAAAAAGAATATCGCGGGTTATACCGGGCAGGATTACGGCGCGTTTCCGCAGTACCTGTATCTTGCGATCTCCGTCGTCCTCCTGACGGGACTTCTCATCGCGTTCAGGAAGACGCCGAAGGAAAAGGTGAGACGGTTCCTCGGCGCGCTCGGGATCTTTATGACTCTTCTTTACATTGTGAAGACGGCGTGGGAATCGTTTTACGACGTCCGGTTTAACGGCTCGTTCAATTTCTGGCTTATGCCGTTCGACACGTGTTCCGTCATAATGCCGGCGGCGATCCTCGCCGGCTTCGCCCGCGGGAGGGTACAGAGGGCCGCCGAATGCTGGATCGCCACGGGCGGTATCGTCGGAGGATTTGCGACGATGCTGTTCCTCAACGCGTTCAAGTTTTATCCGTTCCTGTCGTTCGGCGCGTTTTATTCCATGCTGTGGCACTTCCTGATGGTTTTTGCGGGGCTTCTCGTCCTTGTCACGGAACGTCCGCCCGTCCGCTTTTCGATCGTCACGAACGGTTTTCTGTTCCACGCCGCGGCGTCGGTGATAGTCATTCCGATCGACTTCATCTGGGGCTTTGACTTTATGCTTTACCGCGACCTCAGCGGCGTTCCGTTCTTCGAGGGCGTCGCGTCGCGCCTTTCGGGGGCGGGGCTCGGATATCTCAACCCCGTTCTCATGCTGATCCTCTATTTCGCGGTTTTCTGCGTTATTTTCCTCATCGCCGCGGGGATCAAAAACAGAAAAAGGGCAAAATAAAAGAAGGTCCCCCGGGGGCGATTCATTCCGCCGCTCTTCGGGGGATCTTTTCATAAAACGTCCGTTTAGGGTAACAGGAGCTATCCGAACCCGGTTTTGACGGGCTGATTTTCGCTCCTGCTTCGTTATACCCCTCGCAGGTAGGAAGCGCTACCTGCTTCGGGGTCTGCCTTGCCGGAACAAAAATCAGCTCCGGCAAAACTCTTCGACCCGAAACGGATGATT
>JAFTDQ010000040.1 GCA_017454075.1 Clostridia bacterium | reverse complement strand
TTCGTCAAGCGCCATGCGCGTGCAGTAGCCCTCGGTCATTTCGAGATAGCGAACGCCCTTCGAGGCCGTACCGTACATCGTACCTATCATGGAACGCGCTCCCTTGCCGAGATCCTCCATGCCGGCGCCTACGAGCAGACCGCCCTCGGAGAACGCGGACTGGGTACGCCCGTAAACGATCTGAAGGAAAAGCTCGCGCATCGCCGTGTTGATGGCGTCGCAGACAAGATCGGTGTTCAGAGCTTCGAGAATCGTCTTCCCCGGAAGGATCTCGGCGGCCATCGCCGCCGAATGGGTCATTCCCGAGCAGCCGATCGTCTCGACGAGAGCCTCCTGAATAACGCCGTCCTTGACGTTGAGCGAGAGCTTGCAGGCTCCCTGCTGCGGCGCGCACCAGCCGATGCCGTGCGTATATCCCGAAATATCGGTTATCTGTCTGGCCTGGACCCACTTGCCCTCCTCCGGAAGCGGAGCGGGGCCGTGGTCGCAGCCCTTTGTAACATGTGTCATGTGCTGGACTTCAGCAGTCTCGGCATAAGGACATTCACTCATATAATACCTCCCGACGCCTTGCGTCATTGTTAACTGTGTTATTATATCACATCGGAGCTGTTCCGTCAAGTTAAAAATCCGCAGTTCGGTCTCCGGATACCGTTTCGCGGGAGTGAAACAGTTTTCCCGGAACTGCCTCTGCATCTTGACAATCCGGCGGAATTATCATATAATAAAAACGATAACGCCGCGGAAAAGGATAAAAGGGGCGGAAACGGACGGTTCCGCCGGCACAGCGACCCGAAAGGAGCGAGACCTTGAAAAACAGGGACTACGAACCCGTTGATTTCAGCGCGGAATACAATTTACCCGAGCGGATCCCTCCTACGTTGAAGGACGACCGGTCGTATTTCGGCGCGGGCGGAGATCCGACTCTGAAATACCGCGGAAAGCCGCATGAAACCGACGACGGGAGCGCGGCGAAAAAACACGCGAGACTCAGAAAGTTTTTCCTGTGGCCTGTCGCCTCGACGATCGCCGCCGCCACCATCATTTTCTCATCCTTCGGCATAGATCCGCTCGGCGACGATTTCCTTGTGCGCGGATGGGACGAATGGGATCATCTGATACACTACGACGACGAGCCGGCGCTTTCCGCGCCCGACAGCATCGAGTTGTACGCCGGCGAGGAGCGTGATCTCGGAGCGTGGGTCAACCGGAGCGCCGTCAGCGTGATCTACGAATGCTCCGACGAATCCGTCGCCGTTATCGACGAATCCGGTCTTGTGAAAGGAAGGCGGCCGGGAAGCGCAGTAATTAAAGTCACTTCTCCGGAACTCGGTCAGTCCTCCGAGGTCAGCATAACGGTGACCGAGGCGCCGTTTATCGAAATGCCATCCTCCGTTACCCTCTCCCTCGGCCAGACAGCCGAACTTGGCGCCCGCGTCGTCGGGTACCGCGTGTCTGACTTTCCGGATGGAGACCCGACGCTGGTATATGAGTATTCCGGCGGTTCGGTCGCAAGCGTGACTCAACAGGGCACGGTCACCGCAACCGGTTACGGCTACGTCGTCATCACGGTCAGATGTCCCGCACTGGGGCTCGAATCGACGGTCACGGTAACGGTCAGCGCAAGCGGCCTGCACCTCTCCGCCGATAAGCTCAGAATGTACGGAAACAGTTCCGCAAGTCTGGATCTCATTCTCCTGGACGGCGACGAAAATCCCGTCGACGTGGCTCTGTCGTTTGAAAGCACCGAGCCGGAAATAATGACGGTTGAGCCCGACGGGACAGTAATAATCGGCGATGATCCGGGCGAACACGTAATCAGGGTCAGATGCGGCGCACCCGAATTTGAATCAGCCGTAACCGTCACGGTCATACGTCCCGAGATCGACATAAACGAAAAGACATCCGCCATTCTCGGGGACGAATGGGATCTCACGCCTTATATAGTCGAAACGGTCGGCGAGAACGAATCACCGTCGTTCACATTTACAAGCGACAACCCCGGGCTAATCTCGGTATCCCCCGACGGACACGTGACGGCGCTCGGCGACGGAGGCGCGGCTGTCATAACCGTGTCGAGCGATTATCCGCCCGTATCGCGGGAAATAACCGTGACGGTCGAGCGGCACGAGCACGTTTACGGCGAATGGACGGTCCTTTCCGCCGCAACCTGTACCGAAGCGGGATCTCACGAACACGTCTGCGAGATATGCGGCGAAACGGAAATCGAGGAAATCCCGGCGGCGGGACACACGGAGGTCGAGGACAGAGCCGTTGCGGCAACCTGTACCGCGTCCGGCAAAACAGCGGGAAGCCACTGCTCGGTATGCGGGGAGGTATTGACCGCTCAGACAACCGTCGCGGCGCTGGGACACAATTATCTGACGGAAGGCGCGTACTGTTCAAGGTGCGGCGATTCGCTCGTCACGATACAGATAGTAACTCATTCCTCTTTTGACACGGTTGACACCGGCGTCACCACAACCCTCTCTCCCACCGGCGTCGGATCGAAACCGTCGAATCCGATTGAAGTCGTTGTTGAAACGGAGTTTGAGCTCAAATATTCCTTCAATGTGAGCGGAGTTGATACCGGTGCAGTTGTATGGATTTACGAACCCGAATATGATATAACAGGAGAGCCGATTGAAAAAATAGGTTTTGACTTTGTTCCTGATGAACAGATGTGTTATTGCTCGGCATGGGGTCAAACCGAAGACGATCCTCCGTCGCATATGTATATGACTTTCCGATATAACGGAAAGTTATATACGGTTAACAAATATTTCCGCATCACAGATGATAATCCATAAAAACCTGACCGCGATTAAAAAAGCGCCGGGGAACGGACGTCCGTTCCCCGGCGCTTTCGCTTAGTCTTATTTTTTGCCGAAAAGCGAAAAACCCTTTTTCTCTTCCGGCACCGACGAACAGGACACGAAGGTATATCCCGTTCCGTTAATCGAATCTCTGAGTACGTTCGCGTCGGGTTCGGTGTCCGTCACGAACTGAGCTTCCCCGCTTTTATGTGAAGCGGATACTTTTTTCGCTCCCGGGAACGAGTTTCTTATCGTTTCGCAGATATGCGCCTCGCACATCGGGCATCCCATGCCCTCTATCTTTACCGTTGTTCTGAACATGATTCAAACCTCCTGAAGCGACGCGATGTATTTTACCGCCTCAGTCGCTGCGACTGCGCCGTCGGCGGCGGCCGTGACGAGCTGCCTCACTTCCTTGACTCTGTTGTCCCCCGCGACAAACACCCCGGGGGTCTTTGTGCGGCAATTTTCGCCGGCAACCGCGTATCCCGACTGATCAAGCTCGATAACCGACGCAAAGTTCTGGTTTTCCGGGATCCTTCCGACAGCGACGAAAAGCCCGTTTACGTCGAGCGTGGACTTTTCGCCGTCGTTGCCGGTTATCTCAATTGCCCTGAGACGCCGGTCGGCTATCAGCCCCGTCACCCTGCTGTTGAGGATAAACTCGACGTTTTCTTTTTTTCTCAGCCGCGCGACGGTCGTCTCTTCTCCTCGAAAGCCGTCTCTGCGGTGAATAAGATACACCTTTGAGGCGATGCCTGAAAGATAGAGAGCGTCCTCGAGCGCTGTATTCCCGCCTCCGTTCACTGCGACGGTCCTGCCTCTGAAAAAGTTCCCGTCACATGTCGCGCAGTATGAGATCCCGCGTCCGACGAGCGCGTCCTCGCCTTCAAGACCGAGCTTCCGGTTTTCCGAGCCCGTCGCGAGGATGACCGCGCGGCACGGGGATTCGCCCTTCAGGGTCTTTACCGAAAACGTCCCGTCTTCTTTTGCTTCCAGCCCGACCGCGCGGTCGGAAATCAGCTCGGCGCCGAGACCCTTCGCCTGCCCGTATAGCTTTTCGGCGAACTCAAATCCCGATATGTGCGCCTCGACCGGATAATTTTCGATATCCGGGGTATTGATGATCTGCCCGCCGTAGGACTTCGCCTCGATAAGGAGTACGGTTTTTTCGGCTCTGCGGGCGTAAACCGCCGCCGTGAGCCCGGCCGTTCCCGCCCCGACGATTACTATATCGTACATATCAGACGAGCATCTGAAGAATGTCGTCCTTCGGGCGGAAGCCGATCTTGCGGCTGACCTCTCTGCCTCCCTTGAAGAGTACGAGGCAGGGGATGGAGCTGACGTCGTTGTCATCGGCGAGGATATCCTCTTCGTCGATATTCACAGATACGACCTTGATGTCGCTGTTTTCCGCGGCTATCTCGTCGATTACCGGCTTGAGCATGCGGCAGGGGCCGCACCAAGCCGCGTTGAAATCCACAAGCACCGGCTTGTCGGATTCAAGCACTTCCTTCTGAAACGTCGCTGACGTTACTTCAATGATTTCTGCCATTTTCTTTATTCCTTTCTTTCCGATAACTCAGATAAGCGCCGCAATGTCGGCGTCGATGGACTCCGGAGATGCCGTGGGGGCGTACCTTTTCACAACGTTGCCTTCCCTGTCGATGAGGAACTTCGTGAAATTCCAGAGAATGTCCCCGGGCTTTTTTGCCGAAGTGCTGATCGCCGAGAGCATCTTTTTCGTCGCTTTCTCTTTAAGGCCCTTGTACTCTTCCTCGGGCATCTGTTCCTTGAGGAAGGTGTAAACGGGCGACTCGTTCTCGCCGTTCACGTCGATCTTCGCGAGCTGATCGAATGTGGTTTTGTATCTCGCCGTGCAGAACTCGTGTATTTCATCGTCCGAGCCGGGCGCCTGGGCGCCGAACTGATTGCACGGGAAATCGAGTATCTCGAACCCTTTTTCGTTATATTTCCGATAGAGCTCCTCGAGCCCCTTGTACTGAGGCGTGAAGCCGCAGCCCGTCGCCGTGTTCACGACGAGTATGACCTTTCCTCTGAGCTCCGAGAGATCGAGCTCGCCTTCTCTTCTTTTCCTGACTTTGTAATCGTAAATGGACATGTTATGCCTCCCTGACGCGGATTTAGTTTGTACAATTAAATTGTATCAAATATAATTCGCTTTGTCAAGTCCCCCGGGAAAATTTTTTTTCAAAACCGCGTGCGGATTCCCGCACGCGGTCTGATTTTTAAGCTTCTGCGATTTCCTCTTCAGCGTCTTCCTCGGGCGGAATATCGAGATCAGCGTCCTCGGGGAACGTTTCGATGTTCTCGACCGCCTGTCTCGGCCGCGGAAGCGGCTCGGGCGGGACGATCTTTCTGCCCTCGCTGTCGACTATCTCTATGGAACGGTAGCGCTGGAGCCCCGTGCCGGCGGGAATGAGTTTACCGATAAGCACGTTTTCCTTGAGCCCGAGCAGATAGTCTGTCTTGCCCTTGATTGCGGCGTTTGTGAGGACTCTCGTCGTCTCCTGGAACGAAGCCGCCGAGAGGAAGGACGTCGTGTTGATCGACGCCTTTGTAATACCGAGAAGTTCCGGCCTGCACTGCGGAAGGAGGAGGTCGCGCTCACCTGCGTCGATTCTCGCCTGGATCGCGTTCTTCACGTCCTCGAACTCCATAGCGTCGACCGGTTCTCCCGCGAGAAGCGACGTATCGCTTCCGGGATCGGTCACGGTGACCTTTCTCGTCATCTGTCTCGCGATGACCTCTATATGCCTGTCGTTGATGTCGATGGACTGTGAACGGTAGACCTTCTGGACCTCGCGGATGATGTAATCGTAAACCGCGTCAAGACCCATGATGCGGAGGATGTCGCCCGGTTTCTTGAAGCCCTCGGTAAGACCCTGTCCCTTTACGACGAAATCGCCGGGTTTGACGAGCTTGGTGAGACCGAAAGGAACGGGATATTTGATCTCTTCCTTCGTGTCGGGGTTGGTCACGACGATCGTATCCATGTTCTTGATCTTGTCGAAGGATACGACGCCGGCCTGTTCGGCGACGATGGCGCTCTTCTTCGGGTTGCGCGCCTCAAAGAGTTCCTCGACGCGCGGCAGACCCTGGGTAATGTTCGCGCTCGCGACGCCGCCCGTATGGAACGTACGCATCGTAAGCTGAGTACCCGGCTCGCCTATCGACTGAGCGGCGATCGTTCCGACCGCCTCGCCGATCTGAACGGGATTGCCGTTTGAAAGATCGGAACCGTAACAGTGAGCGCAGACGCCGTGTCTCGCGCGGCAGTTGAGAAGGGATCTTATCTTGACCCTCTCGATGCCGGCCTTTATGATCGCCGAGGCGTCCTCCTCGGTCATCATGGTGTTTCTCGGAACGATCAGCTCGCCCGTCTTCGGGTCGACAACGTCGCCCTCGTCGGAGTTTGCCGTAAATCTTCCGATGAGTCTGTCGCCAAGCGGTTCGATCACGTCGGCCGAGCTCGTTACCGCCACGCGCTTTATGTTTGCGGCAAGGAGAGTATCGACGACCTCGTCGGTGATGACCGTCCCGCGCGGAACGATGATCTCACCGGTCTTCGGGTCGCGGATGTCGCCGTCTTCGGTGTTGACTATAACGCGTCCGTCGAGCGCGTTGCCGACCTCGACTTCCTCGCTCTCACGTCCGGAGAGTATGGCCGAGACCCAGAGACCGTCGTGCGTACCGCAGTCGTCTTCGCGGACGATGACGTCCTGGGATACGTCGACGAGACGCCTTGTGAGGTATCCCGAGTCGGCCGTCTTGAGCGCCGTGTCGGAAAGCGATTTACGCGATCCGCGCGCCGCGACGAAGTAATCGAGTATGTTCTGACCTTCGCGGAAGTTGGATTTGATCGGGATCTCCATCGTCCGGCCGTTCGTCGCAAACATGAGTCCGCGCATACCGGCGAGCTGACGCATCTGAGTCATGTTGCCTCGAGCGCCGGAGTCCGACATCATCTTGATAGGATTGTAGCGGTCGAATCTCGACTGAAGAAGACTTACGATGTCTTCCGTCGCCTTTTCCCAGATCGAAATGACGTTCTTGTAGCGCTCTTCCTCGGTCAGCTGACCGCGGAGGAAGTGACGGCGGATCTCGTCGACCTTGTGCTCTGCGTCGGCAATGATGGTGTATTTCTCGGCGGGGATCACAACGTCGGAAATGGATATCGATATCGCCGCCTTGGTCGAATACTTGTAGCCCATCGCCTTGATGTTGTCAAGCACTTCGGCTGCGACCGTGAATCCGTGATATTTTATCGAGAGGTCAACGATCTGCTTGAGCTGTTTTTTGCCGCAGGTCATGTCGATCTCAAGGTCGAAGATCTTTTCGGGATCTGTCCTGTCAACGAAACCGAGATCCTGAGGAATCGGCTGGTTGAATATGAGACGTCCGAGAGTCGCGTTTATGATCCTCGTCTGAACGGTCCCGTTGAGGTCCTCGATGGGTCCCTCATAGAGCTTCGTTATCCTGACCCTGATCGGGGCGTGGAGGCCGAGGTCTCCGTTCTGATAAGCCATCAGCGCCTCGTCCATGTCGCGGTAGACGTGTCCCTCTCCGGGCTCGCCCGCTTTGTCTATCGTGAGATAGTAGGAACCGAGCACCATATCCTGAGAAGGAACGGCGACCGCCTTGCCGTCGACCGGCTTCAAGAGGTTGTTTGCCGAGAGCATGAGGAGTCTCGCCTCGGCCTGCGCTTCCGCCGAGAGCGGAACGTGAACAGGCATCTGGTCTCCGTCAAAGTCGGCGTTGAAAGCGGTACAGACGAGCGGATGGAGCTTTATCGCGCGCCCTTCGACGAGAACGGGCTCGAAGGCCTGTATCGAAAGGCGGTGGAGCGTCGGGGCGCGGTTGAGCAGCACGGGATGCTCTTTTATAGATTCCTCGAGAGCGTCCCATACGCACGGATCGGCGCGCTCGACCTTACGCTTCGCGTCCTTTATATTTGTCGCCTTGCCGGTCTCGAGAAGTCTCTTCATGATGAAGGGCTTGAAAAGCTCGAGCGCCATTTCCTTGGGCAGGCCGCACTGATAAATTTTGAGTTCCGGACCGACGACTATAACCGAACGCCCGGAATAGTCGACGCGCTTTCCGAGAAGGTTCTGACGGAAACGTCCCTGCTTGCCTCTGAGCATTTCGGAAAGGGACTTGAGCGGTCTGTTCGACGAGCCGCCCGTCACGGGTTTGCCGCGGCGGCCGTTGTCGAAGAGATCGTCCACCGCGTCCTGGAGCAGACGCTTCTGGTTGCGGATGATGACGTCGGGAGTCACTCCCTTTTCGATGAGCTCTTTAAGGGTATTGTTTCTCCTGATGACCGTCTGATAAAGCTGGTTGAGGTCAGACGCCGCAAAGCGCCCGCCGTCGAGCTGAACCATCGGCCTGATATCCGGAGGGAGCACCGGGATGGCGTGGAGAATCATCCACTCGGGGCGGTTCCCCGAACGGCGGAAATCCTCGACCAGCGCGAGCCGTTTCTGAAGTTTCGGCTTTCTCTGGTTGGAGGCGGTCATCGCCTCTGCGCGGATCTGATCCGCAAGCGTGTCGAGATCTATGTCCCTGAGAAGTTCCTCTATGGCCTCGGCGCCCATTCCGACTCTGAATGAATCTTCGACGGTCGCGCGGCGCTCGTTATACGAACGGACGTCGAGCACCTGTCCCTTACGGAGCCCGGTGAACAGTTCGTCGCCGGGATCGGTGACGACGTAAGCGCTGAAATTGAGGACTCTTTCAAGATCCTTGTTGGGTATGTCGAGCAGAACGCCGATCTTCGACGGCATCGTGCGGTAATACCATATATGCGCGACGGGGCAGTTGAGCTCAATATGGCCCATGCGCTCGCGGCGCACCTTTTTCTGGGTTATCTCAACGCCGCATTCCTTGCAGCGGGTACCCTTGAAGCGGTTGCGCTTGTATTTTCCGCACGCGCACTCCCAGTCCTTCGTCGGCCCGAAAATGCGTTCGCAGAACAGTCCGTCGCGTTCGGGCTTGAGCGTGCGGTAATTCAGCGTTTCCGCCTTGGTGACCTCTCCGTACGACCATCCTCTGATGGCCTCGGGAGACGCCAGACCTATTTTAACAGAATCAAAAACGTTATATTCCACGGTTTTTATCCCCTCTGTCAATATTCATCTTCGTCGTCGTAGTCCTTTTCGGGCTCGAAATCGTGCGTTCCGACGCGGTCGTATTCCTCGCTCATCTCGGTAAAGTCATCCGTGATGTTTTCGGGAGCGACGGTCTCAAAGATATCGTCATCGAAATCGTCGTCGCGCGGAGCGGCTTTTTCAACGAGCGAGAGATTTACGTCTTCGCCGTTGCGGTCGAGCACGTGAACGTCGAGACAAAGCGCCTGGAGTTCTCTTACAAGCACCCTGAACGCCTCGGGAATGCTCGGGGTCGGGATGTTTTCGCCCTTTACTATGGCCTCGTACGCCCTTACTCTGCCGTCGACGTCGTCGGACTTGACGGTGAGGATCTCCTGAAGCGTGTACGCCGCGCCGTATGCCTCGAGCGCCCAGACCTCCATTTCGCCGAACCTCTGTCCGCCGAACTGAGCTTTACCTCCGAGGGGCTGCTGAGTGACGAGGGAGTACGGACCGATCGAACGGGCGTGGATCTTGTCGTCGACAAGGTGATGGAGCTTGAGGTAATACATGATCCCGACGGTGACCGGGTTGTCGAACGGCTCGCCGGTTCTGCCGTCGTAAAGCGTGACCTTTCCGGTCTCGCTCATTCCCGACTCTTTCAGAAGCGCCGTTATATCGGCCTCCTTGGCGCCGTCGAATACCGGCGTCATTACCTTCCAGCCGAGGCGCTTGGCGGCGATCCCGAGGTGTACCTCGAGGACCTGACCGATGTTCATACGCGAAGGAACGCCCATCGGGTTCAGGACTATGTCAAGCGGCGTGCCGTCTGCCATGAAAGGCATGTCCTCCGGCGGGAGTATACGGGAAACGACGCCCTTGTTGCCGTGACGTCCGGCCATTTTGTCGCCGACCGAGATCTTTCTCTTCTGAGCGACGTACACGCGAACGACCTCGTTTACTCCGGCGGGCATATCCTGCGGACAGTCCTCGCGCATGAATACCTTGACGTCGACGACTATGCCGCCTGCTCCGTGAGGAACGCGGCGGGAGGTATCCCTGACGTCATAGGCGTTCGTGCCGAGTATCGCGCGGAGAAGATGCTCCTCAGGTGTGTGAGTCGTCTCGCCCTTCGGCGTGATCTTCCCGACGAGAATGTCGCCCGGGCGGACCTCGGCGCCGATGCGGATTATTCCGCGCTCGTCAAGATCCTTGAGGGCGTCCTCGCCCACGTTCGGTATCTCGCGCGTGATCTCCTCGGCTCCTATCTTGGTGTCGCGTGCCTCGAGAGAATACTCTTCGATGTGTATCGACGTGTATGTGTCGTTACGAACGAGGTTTTCGTTCAGAAGAACGGCGTCCTCGTAGTTGTAGCCCTCCCAGGTCATGAACCCGATGAGGGCGTTTTTGCCGAGCGCGAGCTCGCCGTTCGAGGTCGCCGGGCCGTCGGCAATGACGTCGCCCTTCGCGACCCTGTCGCCTACGCTGACGATCGGGCGCTGGTTTATGCATGTGCTCTGGTTGGAGCGTTTGAACTTGATGAGGCGATAGACGTCGCGCTCGCCCTTGCGGCGGCGGATGACTATCTCGTCTGCGGACACCCGCTCGACGGTGCCCGCCTCTTTTGCGAGGACCATGACGCCCGAGTCGAGGGCCGCCTTGTACTCCATTCCCGTTCCGACAATGGGCGAGTCCGTCGTGAGAAGCGGCACCGCCTGCTTCTGCATGTTGGATCCCATGAGGGCGCGGGAGTTGTCGTCGTTCTCAAGGAAGGGGATGCACGCCGTGGCGACCGAAACGACCATCTTCGGGGAAACGTCCATATAGTCGGGGACGTTTCTCTCCACCTCGACGATCTCGTTGCGCTTTCTCGCGGTAACGCGCTTGTTGATGAATCTGTGTTCCTCGTCAAGCGGCTCGTTCGCCTGGGCGATGATATAGTTGTCCTCGCGGTCGGCCGTCATGTACTCGATATCCTTCGTGACTATGCCGGTCTCTTTATCTATCCTGCGGTACGGCGCCTCAATGAAGCCGTACTTGTTTATACGGGCGTAGGTCGCGAGATATGAGATAAGACCTATGTTCTGTCCTTCAGGCGTCTCTATCGGGCACATTCTGCCGTAATGCGTGTAGTTTACGTCACGCACGTCGAAAGAGGCGCGGTCTCTCGAAAGACCGCCTGGACCGAGCGCCGAGAGACGGCGCTTGTGAGTCAGCTCGGCAAGCGGGTTGTTCTGGTCCATGAACTGCGAAAGCGGGGAGGATCCGAAGAACTCTCTGATCGCCGTGCTGATCGGACCGTTGTTGACCAGCGTACGCGGAGTGGGTGAATCGTTCGCGTGGATGACCATGCGCTCTCTCATCCTCTTTTCCATGCGGGAGAAACCGATGCGGAACTGGTTCTGGAGAAGCTCTCCGACGCAGCGCAGGCGGCGGTTGCCGAGATGGTCGATGTCATCGACGTTACCGACGTCGTGAGACAGGCAGATGAGGTAGTTTATCGTCGCGAAGATGTCGTCCTTCGTGATATGCTTCGGAACAAGCTCGGAGATCCGCGCGCGCGCAGCCTCGATGACGTCGGCCTTCTTTTTGCCGACTTCTTCGATTATGCGGATAAGAGCCGCGAGATTGCACTTTTCGGGAACTATGTCCGAGGGAAGCGAATATCCGAGAACCGCCTCCGGCCATACCGTTCCGTTTCCGATCACCTTGAGCTCGCGGCGCTCTGTCTCGCCGGACTCGTTCTCAACGTTTATGAAGATGAAGGCGTCGTTTATACTGCTGTGCTCTATCTTTTCGGCAAGCTCGGGGGTGACGACGTCGCCTTCCGACGCGAGGACCTCGCCGTTCCCCTTGTCGATAAGCGGACGGGACAGGGTCTGTCCCTCAAGACGCGCGGCGATCGAAAGCTTCTTGTCGAACTTGAAGCGTCCGACCGACGAAAGATCGTATCTCTTGGGGTCGAAAAGCAGGTTGCTCAGATGTATCTTCGCGGACTCGGCGTTCGGCCACTCGTCGGGGCGGAGTTTCTTGAAAATCTCTTTGAGAGCTTCGTCGGTCTCGGTCGTCCCGAGACGCTCGGCCTCCGCGTCGCATCCGTCGTGACGGACCGTTTCGACGATTTTGGGATCGTCGCCGAAATATCTGATTATATCGGCGTCCGTTACGTTATAGGTGTCGGAAACGAGACTGTCGTCGCCGTTTCCGCCGGCTCCGAACCCGAGCGCGCGAATGAGCGTCGTCACGGGGATCTTGTGCGCCTTGTCTATCTTGACGTAGAAAATGTCGTTCGAATCCGTCTCGTATTCAAGCCATGCTCCGCGGTAGGGTATAACGGTAGCCGAATAGAGTTTTTTGCCGGATTTGTCATAGTCCATCGCGTAGTAGGCGCCGGGCGAACGAGCGATCTGGGAGATTATGACCCTCTCCGCGCCGTTTATCACAAAGGTGCCGTTTTCGGTCATGATCGGAACGCCTCCGATTATGACGTCCTCGTCGATCACCTCTCCCGTGACGCGGTTGTGCATACGGGTCTTGACTCGCATCGTCTTCGCGTAGTTGACGTCGCGCTCCTTGCACTCCTCGACCGTGTGGCCGGGTTTCTCCGCGAGGGTGTAGTCGAGGAACTCGATGACGAAATTGCCCGTGCTGTCGATTATCGGCGAAACGTCGCGCAGAACCTCGCGCAGACCGTCCGAAAGAAACCACTCATAGGACTTTTTCTGTACGTCGAGCAGGTTCGGCATATCGAGGACTTCCTCTATCTTTGAAAAGGACATCCTCTCGTTTCTGCCGAGCCTTACCGGTTTTACCATTTCCATGGGAAACTCTCCTTTTAACAAAATGATCATACCGCCGCATTCCCGGCGCGGAAAAAAGTCGTCCGTCCGACCGCCGCTCCTACCCCTACGACAAGCTGGTTACCGTCGAATTATAAGCCGGAGGCGCATCGGACATCCGAAATCAGACCGCATACCGCGAATGAAGGTCCGGTATGACCTGATTGTAATATATCATAGGTTGAAAACGCCGTAAAAGCCGTCGTTTTTACCCGAAAAACCGTTTCTCCCCGTCAGTTGGGGAAAATCGCTCAAGTACCAATAATACCACTCTGAATCAAGTTTGTCAAGTGCGGGGAATAAAGTTTACAAAAATTTAACAAAAAAATTTTTTGAAAAAGTATTGATATTTTGTGTCGGCTGTGGTATTATATATACCCTTGACAGTTGAGGAATTTGGAGGTGAACGATCTTGCCGAACATCAAGTCAGCCAAAAAGCGTGTGCTCGTTACCGAGGTAAAGACGCTGAGGAACAAAATGGCAAAGTCCGCGCTCAAGACTTCTATAAAGAAATTTGAGTCAGCGGTCGCAGCGGGCGACAAAGAGGCAGCGAAGCAGGCTTACGGCGTCGCCGTCAAAAAGCTCGACAAAGCCGCGGCAAAGGGTCTGGTGCACAAGAACATGGCAGCGAGGAAAAAGAGCCAGTTCACGCGTGCCCTGGGCGCCCTTTGACACCCGGTACATAACGTCATTTTGTATGCGATCCCCGGTCCGTCCGGGGGTCGCTTTCTGTTTAATATTCCGCTCTGCGAGTTTCCTCTTGACAAACCGCGGGAAAGGTGATATAATTCAAGTGTTCCAAACGGAACACTTTTTTCACGGAATTTGAGGAGTACATGAAGGAAAAGAAGTCTGCCGCGGAGATTCTTTGCGGGACCGCGCTTTTCGGGGGGCTTTCCCCCGCCGGGTGCGCCGAGCTTTCCTCCGCCGCCGCTTTTGTTGAGGTACCTCAGGGAATGACGCTGAGCCGCCCCGGAGATCTCGGATATATAGTCAGCGGAAAAGCCGAAGTTCTGCGCGGCGGAGACCGGAAGGTCGTGATAAACGTCCTCTCCCGGGGCGACTTTTTCGGCATGGCTGACCTGGGACAGAAAAACGCCGCCGGAGCCGAGATAAGGGCGAAACTCCCGTGCGGGATAATATTCGTCCCCGGGGACGCCGTGACCGGCTTTGTCAGAAGCGAGCCGGAGTTTGCCGCGGCATACGTCGGACTGATTTCTTCAAAGCTGAGATTTCTCAGCAGACGTGTGAAGCTCTATTCGTCCGAATCCGCGACGTCGCGGCTCGCCGGATTCATGCTCGCCGTCCGGGAGACATCCCTCCCCGTCGCCGAGCTCGGCAGACGGCTTGATCTCGGAAGGACGAGTCTTTACAGGGCGCTGGAAATGCTCGAAAAGGCCGGGGCGCTTAAAAAAGAGGGGAAAAAGATCGCCGTACTCGATCCATCCGTACTCGAAAACTACTGTGACTGATTTGAAGACCGATCTGAAAGGAAGTATAAAAATCATGAGATCGAAAGTTATCACAAAAACCGTTTCGGCGCTTCTCGCGCTGATCATCGCAGCCGCGGCGCTCGCCTCCTGCGGACAGCCCTCAGGTCCCGCAGAGACGGGAACGTCCGACGGAACGGAAACCGCCTCCCCCGCTGAGGAACGCGAACATCTTAAAGTAGGAACGCTCAGCGGCCCGACCGGAATGGGCATGGCAAAACTGTTTTCGGACGAATTCTACAAGGACGATATAGAACTCTATACGGCGCCCGACGCCGTCCGGGCCGACCTTCTTACCGGAAAACTTGATATCGCTGCCGTTCCGGCCAATCTCGCCGCCGTTATTCACAATAAGACCGAAGGCGAATATCTCGTCGCGGCGATAAACACCCTCGGCGTTCTTTACGTCGTTACCCGGGATGAAAGCGTAAAGACCCTGAGCGACCTCAGAGGAAAAAAACTCATGGCAACGGGTCAGGGCTCCACACCCGAATATATTCTTAACGCCGTGCTCGCGGGCTCCGGCGTCGCTCCGTCAGAGATAGAATACAAAACCGAGCACAGCGAGCTCGCGGCGCTCCTCCTTTCGGGTCTCACGGACACTGCGATGCTCCCGCAGCCCTTCGTGACGACAGTAACGGCAAAGGACAGCAAGCTGAAAGCCGTGATCGACCTCTCGGCGGAATGGGCAAAATACTGTGACGGAGACGCGGTGCAGGGCGTCCTCGTCGTATCAAAAAAAGCCGTCGAAGAGCATAAGGCGTCCGTCGACGCTTTCCTCGAAGCATACTCGGATTCCGTCAGATTCGTAAACGAACATCCCGAAGAAGCCGGGAAGATGATAGCCGATGCCGGAATCGTCGCCTCTGCCGAGATCGCGAAAGCGGCAATACCCGGATGCCACATCGTGTTTATCGAAGGCGCGGAGATGAAAGAATCGCTCAGCGGATTCCTGAAAGCGCTCTTTGACGCGGCTCCCTCCTCCGGAGGAGGCAAACTCCCCGGGGAAGAACTCTTCTATGAACGCTGAAAAAAAGAAAAATAAGATCATATTTTTCGCGGCGCCACTGGGCGCCGCTCTTCTGCTCGCCGGATGGTGGATCCTGTCCGCCCTGACGGGGCGGGAACTGCTTCTCCCATCCCCGCTCTCGACGGCCGCGCGCCTCGGCGCGCTGCTCGCCCTCCCCGAAACCTGGCTGTGTATCGGCACTTCTCTTCTGCGCACCGCAGCGGGGATCTCCGCCGGGATAGCCGCAGGGATCATTTTCGGGATTGTCGCGTGCGGCGGGAGATTTGCCGAGGGTATGCTCTCGCCCTTCGAGAAGGTCGTGAGGGCGACCCCCGTAGCCTCCTTCATAATCCTTGCTCTTGTCTGGGTCCCGACGGAAGGAATCAGCGTGCTCATTTCCGCGCTGATAGTCGCACCGATCATTTTCAGGAGCGTAGTGTCCTCATACAGGGCGGCGGACCGGAAAATGCTTGAGCTCGCAGATTCGTACGGGCTCGGACCGTTCCGGCGCCTTTCGGCAGTAATAATTCCGTCGGTCGCTCCCCATTTCATCGCCGCCTGCTCGACCTCCGTCGGGCTCGGCTGGAAAGCCGGTATCGCCGCAGAGGTCCTGTGCACGCCGAAAAACACGATAGGCAGAATGCTGTATAACTCGAAAATATACCTTGAAACGACGGATCTCTTCGCATGGACTGTCATCGTCATCCTGCTGAGCGTACTGACCGAGGTCGCCGTACGGCTGATAAGGAGGGCGTCCGGTGTCTGAAATAATAATCCGCGATCTGTCAAAATCGTATAACGGAAAAAAGGTCCTCGACGGGCTGAACTTTACATTCGGACCCGGATTCTGGCTTCTTCAGGGCAGGTCCGGTTCGGGCAAGACAACCCTGCTCAGGATAATCGCGGGGCTTGACGAACCCGATTCCGGCTCCGTCTCCGAAACCGGAGGCGCGATGCTCTTTCAGGAAAACCGTCTTGTCGAGAGCCGGTCCGGTCTGCGGAACGTCACCTCGTTTTTCGGAAGAGATTCCGCCGCAGAGGCGCTGATTCTCGCCGCGGAAACCGGGCTTGACGTCGCTGACATGAAAAAGCCGGTACGGCAGCTGTCGGGTGGGATGGCCAGGAGGATAGCCCTGATACGGCTCGTGATGCTTGTACGGAAAAAGAACTCCGATACCGTCCTGCTTGACGAACCGTTTACCGGTCTCGACGACGCGACGGCTAAGGCCGTCTCCGTGCTCTTTTCAAGAGAGTTTGCCGGGAAAACCGTGATCATAGCGTCACACTCTGATCCGGATCTCCTCCCTCCCGTCTCCGGCGCGCTCATTCTTCCGGAAAACGAGCCGGATGACGCATGAAAGCATTCAATAAATAACAGAGCCGCCCGCGTGGGCGGCTCTCGTTTTTTACGGCAGATCGGGCGGTATTTTCCTGTTTTTGCGGTAATACTCCCTGTCCCGGTCGGTTATGCTCCTGAGAACACGGGCGGGCGAGCCGACCGCGATCACGTTCGGCGGAACGTCATGTGTGACAACGCTTCCCGCCCCGATCACGGAGTTGTCTCCGACAGTCACGCCGGGGAGGATCACGCTCCCCGCGCCGATCCAGCAGTTTTTGCCGATCTTTACCGGAAGATTGTACTGATATCCCTTTTCCCTGAGTTCGGGACATACGGGATGTGTCCCGGTGTCGATAACGACGTTCGGGCCGATAAGAGTACAGTCACCCACGAAAATGTCCGTGTCGTCAACAAGAGTCAGTCCGAAGTTCGCGTAGACGTTTTTGCCGAAGTGACAGTTCTTTCCGCCCCAGTTCGCGTGAAGCGGCGGCTCAATGTAACATCCCTGCCCTATCTCGGCGAACATATCCGAAAGCAGGGCCGCGCGTTTTTCGGTCTCCGAAGGTCTCGTTCCGTTATAATCGTACAATTTTTCCATGCAAAGGAGCTGTTCCGCCATGATTTCCCCGTCGTTCGGCAGGTAAAGCTCACCGGTATGGAGTTTATACTTCATGTTTGTCATATCATATCCTCCCCGGCACCGTGAACCTTTCGATACCGATCTCTCCGCCGAGCGCGAAGGAATAAATCACCATGCGGCGCACCGGCTTTCTGAAAACCTCCTCCGCCGCCCGGCGGTAGTAATTGAGCTGATCGCCGTGTCTGTCTCTGAGCCGGGCGGCAAGGGCGGCGTCGGTCTCTCCCTTCATCCGCGAATCCGTCTTGTAATCGATTATATCGAGCGAGCCGTCTTCGTTCTCGATAAGAAGGTCGATCGCGCCCTGAACGAGCACGTCGCGGCCTGCGAGCAGTTTTTTCCGTTCCTTCTTATCTTCTCCGACGAAGTCTTCGGCAGGAAGGAAGACGAAAAATCTGTATTCCCTCCATATCCTTTCCGGGGGAGTCGAAAGAAGAATCCCGAAAAGCGGCGAGCGAACAAACGCCGAAACGACGTCTCCGTCAACAAGCGGGGCGGATTCCCGGCTTATGAATCCCGCGTCGGACTGTCTTGCGAGCTCGTTTTCAAATCCGTTTTCGCTGAGATTTCCGAAATCACAGAACTGCATGAATGCGTGCGTCGCGCTTCCTTTCTCGGCGGCGTTTCTCCTCGTTTGCCCTTCCTTCACGAACTCCGGCGTCGATATGTCTGCGGCGTAAAAGGGCTGTGCGGCGTCCTCGTCATCCCCGAACATCCCAGCGGCGAGGGAGGTGACCGCGAGCTTCGTCGGAAGCTGTACGGGATCGGTCAGCGGCTCTCCCGAAAGCATCCTTCCCCTGAGCTCCGAAACGAGCGCGGAATCCGCCGCCGGATCAGGATCGGCTTCTTTCCTGTTTTTATGCGGAACGTATTTCTCGAATTTTATAACGTCCGGGCAAACGATCGAGATCATTTCGGCGTAGCTTTTGGCGTTTTTAAGAAGCCTGATCTTCGCACTGTCCGCGTCGCGTACGGCCGCGATGATCTGTCTGTTCGTCTCCAGTTTCTTTTCAAGCTTACCTTCGGCGCCGTCCGTCACGTAGAGATAAAGGCGCTTTTTTGCCCTCGTCAGCATAACGTAAAGCAGACGGAGTTCCTCGGAAAGATTCTTTTCCTTGTTTACTTCACTTATACACTTATAGATAAACTGGCTTTTGTCGGTGTAATCCTCTCTGTCGGTAAGACGCGAGAAAAGAAGTCCGTGTCCGTCGATAAAACACCGGTCCGAGCCGTTCCCCTTCAAAGATTTTCCGAGAGCGGCGAGGAACACGACGTCCATTCCGAGTCCCTTCGACGTGTGCGCCGTCATGATGCTCACGCAGTCGGCGGGTGAATATTTCTGCTTGAGCGCGTCTTTTTCGTCGATCATCCGGTTGACGTGATCGACGAAATTATAAAGTCCGCGGTATCTTCCGCTCTCGAATCTTACGGCAAAATCGTGGAAAGCGACGAGATTGCTCTTTTTCCCCTCGGCGTCTGACGTTCTCAGACTCCCGACCGAAAGCAGTCCGGTATCGGTATAAAGATTCCAGAGCAGGTCGCCGACGGGAAGAGACGACCATTTGCCGAAGCTCTCGATTTTTTTGACGAAAAACCGGCATTTTTCGGCGAGCTCCGGATCGGCTCCGGAGGTTTCGGGATAAAGCTTCGTCCTTTCAAAGAGCCCTTTGCCGCGGGAAAACGGCGTCCTGAGCCTCAGAAGATCGGTAAAGGTAAATCCGTACAGCGGAGAACACATGACGGCCGCGACGTGTACGTCGTTCGACGGATTGTTGACCACGTTCAGAAGGGAAACGGCCAGAACGACCTCGGGGGAATCGAGCGGATTCTGTGAGGTGTTGTTGCTTACGGCTATCCCGGCTTTTTCGAGCGCCTCCTCATAATTCTTTGACAACGCGTTCTTTCTGAGAAGGATCGACATGTTTCCGAAAGGAACGTCCTCTTCCCTGTTCAGCCGCTCCATCTCCGAAACGACCCCAAAGGCCTCCGAACCGACGTCGGAACCGCCTTCGGTCCCCTGAAGCGAGACGGCTCTGCATATGACCGGCGCGCCGTCTCCTTT
>JAFTDQ010000039.1 GCA_017454075.1 Clostridia bacterium | reverse complement strand
TCAACGGCGCCGACGTTTACGTTCGCCTCAGATACGGCGAGTACACATATAAACCCATAAAAACGGCGATAACGGCGGAAACACAATCGACCGTCAGCGTGAAAATGGGGGATCTGTTCAAATTCACCGTTCCGGACAATATTCCGATCATCGGCGGGAAATCCGTAAGTATTTCGCTCAGCAAGTTTCCGGTGGGCTTCAATTACGATCCGGACGAGAAAGCCATACGCGTGTGCCTGGGCTTGGAAGAGAGTTCGGGAACCACCGGAAACAAAAACAACTGGTCTGAATTCAAGAATACTTTTTCAAAGGTAAAAGAAGACTTCAAAAATGGAACAGCCGATCTCACCAAGTCATTTAAAGATGGAGGCAAATTCGGCGCTCTCGTTTCGGAAGGCGCGTCTTTTGGCTTGTCTTCTCAGTTGGTCGGTTATGTTGAAGGAGTTTTAGATCAGTCTAATAACTTACAGTGTCTCAAGGGTCAGGTAATGATCCAGATCAAGGGAAGCGTAAAAAGCGAGTGGCAAACGGTGGTCTTAGTTCCCGTCGTCCTGAAGTGTGAACTTTCCGCCGGTGTAACGACTATTCTTTCTGTATCGTATGACTTCTCCGCCGCGGAATGGTCGTTCAATGCAAACGCCGATATATCTCTGCCGAAAATAACGGCGTCAGCCGGGGTAGGCATCACTCGCATTGCCGACGTTTCGGTTTACGGCGAGCTTGAGAATATCATCGGTCTGAAGGATTTCAGAGTGACCGACACGCTGCGAGGCGAAATCGGTCTGTCGGCAAAGGCGTTTTTCCTCTCGGCAAAGCTCAAGCTCTGGGAAGGCTCGAGAATAATCTATGATTCCGCCGCAAAGGGGAACACCCGCTCTTCCTCGAAGGGCTCGGGGATCAAGCTGCCCGACGGCTCGGATTACGCGATCGACAGGTCTTACGTGAAAACCCAGTCCGGCTGGCTCGGCGGGAATATGACGAAGCTCAGAAACAGGGGCGGCTCGCTGATCTCCGGAGAGGAGAAGGTGCTGCAGGAAAGCATCTTCGACGACGCCGCGCCGAAGATCGTCAGATGCGGTGACGTCGTCGTGATGGTCTGGACGGCGGATATCCCTTCTCGCAGCACCGGAAACCACACCGCCGCGGTGTATTCCGTCTACGACGCGGATAACGGCGCGTGGTCGGAGCCCGTCATAGTCGACGACGACGGCACCGCCGACTTCAAGCCGGAGCTCGCGACGGACGGGAACGATATATATATCGTCTGGATGGACGCGAAAACCCTCCTCGACGAAAACGTGACGCTGGAGCAGCTCGCTTCCGTGTGCGAGATCAACTTTGCGAAATTCGACACGGCGACCGGCACCTTCGGCAGCACCGTCGTCCTCACGGACAACGGCACCGCGGACGCGATGCCCCGCGTTTACGCCGAGAACGGAACGTCGTACGTGCTGTGGGTCAACTGCCCCTCGAACGATCTTCTGTCGCTGAACGCCGCCAACGTCCTGAACTGCGTTTCGGTGACCGGAGACACCGTGACTGAGCTTTCGGCAAAAGCGATCTCTTCAAGCGTTCTTTCCGCCGCGTTGGGTAAACTCGGCGGGAACGTCGTCGTCGCTTACACCACCGACGGAGACGGAGATCCCGACACCGCGGACGACGTGACCTTGACGGCATACAACGCCTCCGCGCCCGGCTCAGCCGTTGATATTGCGACCGGCAGCGTCGGTTCCGCCGTGTTTGCAAAAGCGGCGAACGCCGATACGCTCGCGTGGTTCGACGACTATTCTCTCAAGGCTCTCACCGCTCTGAACGGCGAGGCGTACGAGCTGATGGCGTCAAACGATATGCTCAACAGACAGTTCAGAATAATAAGCGAAAACGGCGAGACCGCCGTGATCTGCGTCAATCCCTCGGAGAAATGCAGCGACGTTTACGAAACGCTTTACGAGGGCGGGCAGTGGAGCGAATTCGTGAAGATAACCGACACCGACGGCTACGTCACGTCGGTCGACGGATATTTCGGCGAAAGCGGCCTGCTGAATCTCGTTTACACCTCGACGAGCGTGACGATGGAGGAAGGCTCGGACGACATAGAAGAACTGACCTCCCTCTGCTCCCTTGCGACCTCCGCGGATCATTCGACCGCGGTGCTCGGCGTCTGCTACGACGTCAACGAGATAGCCAACGGCGCGACCGTCCCCTTTGAGATCACGCTGAGAAACAACAGCCTCTCCGACGAGACGGCGTTTTACGTGACCGTGTGCGACGAATACGGCAACGAGCTCATGAGCGACACCGTCGATCTTGCGATCCCCAAGGGCTCGACGGGGACTCTGACTTACGGGATAGAGTTCCCCGACGAGATAACGGGCGTCGAAACGTACACGATCAAGGTCGTATCGGGCGAGGGCGAGCAGGACGAATCCGACAACACGGCGGAATTCACGTTCGGATACGCTGACGTCTCGCTCGATACGGTGAGGGTGAGATCGGGCTCGGCGAATTCCGGTCTCTTGACGCTGACAAACAACGGCTTCACCGCGGTCTCCGGCAGGCTGGTGTTCAGGCTGAACGGCGAGGACGGCGAGCTTCTCGGACAGTTCCCCGTTCAGACGATCGAGCCGGGAGAGAGCGCGGAATACCAGGTGAAAAAAGAGTTCTTCGGGAACATCACCGAGAACGGAACGGTGGTCTACGTCGAATTCGTCGCGCACGAGTACGAAGAAGAGCCAAACACCACCGACAACTACGGCTTCATCTATCTTGACAACCTCAACGCCGGCACTCTCTACGGCGACGCCAACGGCGACGGCACCGTCGACTCCATGGACCTCACCGTCGTGAGACAGTATCTCGCCGATCCGACCGCGGGAGCTTCAGCCGGCGCGGACGCGAACGGCGACGGCTCGGTCGACTCCATGGATCTCACCCTCATAAGACAGTATCTCGCCGATCCCTCGACGCAGCTCGGCCCGACGGTCGTGAACTGAAGAAGGCTTTCAGAAAGCTTTGACTTATACGGCGCTTCATCGGGCTCCCGTGCGCGCTTACGCCGTTTCCCCGGATCTTTTGATCCGGGGAAACGCTTTCCGGAGCGGTTTTTTCTCGGGAAAGCGGCGCCCGACCGCGCGATTTTTTTGAATTTGCTTTCCGACGGGATCCCGAAGCTCCAAAAACTGCGCCGGATAAAGAGTTTTTTTCAAAAAAAAGATTGACAATCCGTTTTCTTTGTGATATTATATCTAAGCGGAATTTTTCCGCCCCATTCGCGGGTGTAG
>JAFTDQ010000038.1 GCA_017454075.1 Clostridia bacterium | reverse complement strand
CGTGATCGGGATCACGATACCGTAGCCGATATATCCCATGCCGAAGGCGATTCCCGAGCCCATCGCAACGAGGATCGCCGCTATCTCGTCGGCGCTCCCCTGCGCCGAACGGAATCTGATGAGACTGAACGCGCCGCCGATCGCGACCCCCGCGCCGATATTGCCGTTCACGAAGGTTATGACCGCCGCGACGACGAACGGGATTAGCGCCGTCACTATGAAAAATCGTTTTGTGGAGCGGATACGGAAACTCATTATCCAGGAATAAAGAAATCCCGTCACGAGAGTGACCGCCGCCATTATGAAGAACTGCGCAGGGGTGACCGTTGCAGAGTATATCGAATCGAACATTGTTATTTTTCTCCTTTTTCCGGTTTGTTCCGTTTTGTTCCGGACGACTCAGATTATCCCGGCCCTGACGAGCTGCCGGCGGTAGGCCTCCCCGTATTTGGAAAAGCTTCCAATCGTGATTCCCCCTCCGGAGAGGATGTCGCACAGCCAGAGAGGCAGCGCCTCCTGGACCTTGATCTCAAGTACTGTCCGCCCGTCGCCGAGCAGCGGGACGCCTTCCATTGATTTCGTCAGCGTCAGATCGTCGGTACGGTATCTCGGGTTTTCGTCGATCGTCAGGCGGAGGTCTCCGCCGGGCTCGAAATACGCCTCCCTGTCGTAAATAACGAGACAGGCGGGAACGAGCGTTCTGTAGTAATCGCGAAACGCCGTTATTTCTTTGTTGATCTGTCCCGGAGCGCAGATATCGCCCTCTCCCGAGAAAAATTTTCTCACGAGCGGGATGGTGCTCTCCACTCGCCGCTTGTAAACTATTCCGTACGCTTTGCGCTTGAGTTCGAGATAGACCGGAGACGTATCCGTGGCAAGCCCGTAGGACCGCAGGCGGATCTTTTCCTTGAACTCCGGCTTTTCCACGCTCGTCCTTATCAGCCGGTACGTCGGCGTATCGTAGTAAAGGGACGCGATCGACGTCTTTCCGTATTTGTCGATCTCCATGAAGCCCTTCAGCCGTTTTCTCAGGTACCCGGTCTGTTCCCGGGTGAGCAGGTATTTCAGCTCATACCGCTTCATTACGGTCACGGCCATGGTAATTCCTCCGTTCTCAGAGCGTGATGCGGAGCGCGAAAATACCGTCCTTCACCGAGGCCGACGCGCGTCCGCCCAGCGCCTTAACCGTATCCCCGACCGCCGAAAGCCCCAGCCCGGCCGAGCCGTCAACGGCGTTTCCGAGCGTCGTGAATCTGTCGAAGACCTGATTTACCGGTCCGTCGGGGAGCGCAGCGTCGTTTTCTGTTTCGATTATCACGTACCCGTTTTCCTTTTTCAGGGTAAACGAGACCTTTGTGAGGGAGTATTTCAGAGCGTTTTCGACAAGCTCCCCCGTCATTTTTTCGACGGCCCCGGGGTCTGCCGACAGCGATACGTCCTGTTCGATCTCACGCGTCAGGGCTACGCCGCGCGAGGCGAAGTCCTTTTCTTTCAGGTCGAGCGACGCGTTGAAAAACTCCGAAAGCGGCACCCCGGTCCTGTTTTCCGGCTCGTCGCCGAACACCCCGGCCGAGCCGAGTTTGTTTACGAGCTCATTCATCTTCGCGACCTGCCGGCGGGTGGATCTCGTCCGCTCGTCCGGACCGTACTGCCGTTCCGTCAGCTCTGTATTGCCGTTTATTACCGTGAGCGGAACGCGGAACTCCCTGTTCACGTTTCTGATGAAATTCTTCTGTTTCCGGTCGGCCTCCTCGATCGGAGCGTAGATCCTCCTGCCGATCCAGAGCAGTACGAACCAACCTATGACGAGGATGAGCGCCTCGCCGACCGCCGAAATGATGAGTATACGGAATGACGGGAGGAGCTCGCGCCCCTGATCGATTACCGTAACGTACGTCATTCCGCGATCTTTATAGACGCGGTATCGGTACGTACCCCTCGTCCAGCCGGTCTTTTCGTTAAGAAGGCTCTCCGCCCAGTCAGCGGCCTCCGCCTCCGTAACTGCCGAAACGTTGAAGGCGACGATCTCCGGCGCTCCGCCGTTTTCGGGGAAGGCCATCGTGAAATATCTGAGCGAAGCGTTCATTTCGGGAGACCCGGGACCCATCGGACCCATCCTGAAATCTTTTCCGCCCGTGCGGTCCTGTTCCCCGAATGGAATCTGTCCCTCGCGGGGGATCTGCCCTTCCCGCGGGTCCTGCAGTTCTCCGGGCGCCTGCTCTTCACGCGGCTCAGCGCCGGGATCGTTTCCGGCTGCCTGAAAAGCTCCGCGCCCGTTTGCGAGCGTCGCCGTGAGTTCGTCGGCGTCGTCCGCCGCCATCGTGAAGTTCACTCCGTTTATCACGGCAAGCAGTACCGTAACAAGCACGAATATGACGAGTATCGCGTAAATCCTGAATTTCTTTTCAGCTTTTTTCATTTTCCGTCACCGTTCCGAATCCTTTCCCGGGAAAATACCTTATCCTCGTTCCGACCCCCGCCGCCGAGAACTTTGAGTTCAGCGAGCCGACGAGCGCTCCGTCGCACGGAGCCGCGCGCCCGCTTTTCAGGAGCCCGAGCAGGAGATCTATCTCGCCCGAAGTGATACGCGGTCCCCCTTCTATCCTGAATCCCCGGACGTCGATCACGGCGCCGGGCACTTCGATTTTTTCACCCGAGTCCGCTTTTTCGGTCACGCTCCGGATGACGTTTCCGAGCTCGTCGGGCGAGAACGGATATGACAGGAACGCGCTCGGCACCGGATCTTCCGCAAGCCGGCGGGCGCTCACCGGTCCGTCCTCGAGTACCGCGACGGGGATCCCCGCCGCGATTATCCTTTCGATAAGCGTTTTATACCCGACGCGGGGAAGTTCTCCGTCGACGACGGCTATATCGAAGTGTTCCGCCGGGATAAGGGAGAGCACCTGCGCCCCGTCAAACGCGGTGACGGTCTCTCCGAAATCCGATCTGAGTATCTCCCCGTAGCATTCGGCGAGATCCCTGTCGGGCGCGGCAAAAAGTATCCTCATGACAGTCCTCTCTCCGCCCGTTCACTCATGCAGATACCGCGCCGTCGCTGTAGCACGCCGTCCTGCCGTATGCGCTCGCGTTGCAGAACGTGTATTCTTTTCCGTCTATCTTTACGGTGTGATCGCCCGCCGAATGAAGCGACAGGGAAACCGCCCTGACGTTCCCTCCCGTGCTGATCCTTCCGTATCCGAGCACTATGAGCGTGCCTCCCGTGACGGAGACCGTGCCGTCGGCGTCTATCGCCGCCGCGTTCTGACTGTACGGGCCCCTCGTTATAACGACGCCGCCCGTCTGTTTGTAGCTGCCGTTGCTGTCGATCCCGTCGGTGTCCCCGTTCGGCGATACCGTCACGTCAAGATATCCGCCCGTGACGCTGATCAGAGGAGATGAAACGCCCTTCGTCGCGTTTACTCCGTCGTCGTTTGCCGTGACCGTGGTGCTGCCTCCCGAAATGTTGATGACGTTGCCCTCAAGTCCCTCGTAGGAGCTGTCTATGACTATCGTTCCGCCCGAAATGTTCAGCACGTTGTCCGCGTGTATGCCGTCGGCGCCCTGCACCGTCTGCTGACCTCCCCAGCCGCCGGGTCCCCGGCGGCCGCCCGCCGTTTTGTTCGCCGGGGAGTAAACGCTCATCGTGACCGAGCCGCCCGAAACGTTTATCGTGCCGAGCCCCTTCGTACCGTCGTCGAGCGCCGTCCCGTAATCGGCGTGAAGGCCGTCGTCGTATGTATGCAGCGTTATCTGTCCCGCGCCGATATTCAGCTCGTTTTTCACCTTTACGCCCTTGTAGGACGTCGTCGAGGCGTCCGAGGCCGTATATCCGGAGTAAGAACCGGTATATACGGTGACCGTCGGGGAGCCGCCCTCTTCGCCCGAAACCATTTCAAAGTTGCGGGCCGCCTGGAATCCGTCGCCCGCCGCGTAGACCGTGACCGAGCCTCCCGACAGGATTATATCCCCTCTTGTGACGCCGTTTTTGCTGACGTCCGTGTTTTCGGTCTCGATCCCGTCGCCGTTCGTCGAGATCGCGACGACGCTGCCGCTCTCGACGGTTATAGAATCGTTGCCCTTGAGCGCGTTGCTGTACGCGGTGACCTTAAGCGAAAGGTTTTTGATCGTGAGATCGTCCTTCGTATGTATGCCGTTGTTATATCCGGCGTTGACGACGAGCGTCCCGCTTCCCTTTATTTTGAGTTCGCAGGCCGCATAGATCGCGCCATTTCCCTGATCGTCGTCGTCCGACGTTTTCGCGCTCCGCTTATCGTTTATCACGTTTTCCGTGCCGCCCTTCGCCGATATATCGACGTCGCCCGCCGAGATTATTTTTACGGGAGAATCAGTCCCGCACGTGACGGTCGCGCCCGAAAGCTCGACGACAACCTCGTCCTCTTCCCCCGCCTGAATTACGATCTGTCCCTCAAGCAGTCCGGTCGCCGTGTACGTGCCCGCCGAGGTGATGGTGTAAACGTTCCCGGATACGCTGAACTCTCCGTCTTCGGTCGTCATCTCAAAGGTCCCGGTGGCTTCCTTCGCCGTGATATCCGTGTCAAAAACCGCGCTTGCAGGGGTCCCGTCGTCAAGGGCGTCCGTGCCGTTTGCTCCGTCCTGAATACCCGTTCCGGCGCCGCAGGCGGCAAAGGTCATGATCATGACCGCCGCCGTCAGGGCTGAAATTATCTTTTTCATTTTCATATCCGCTCCTCTTTTCGTTTTGATTTCGTTTTTAACAGCCGTTTTCACAGCGTTATCTCCTTCCCGGACAGAAAATCCTTCTCTGCCGGTGCTCACAGTCACCATTATACAGAGGAGGATTGAAAGAAGATTGAAGATTTTTAATTTTTTTATTTTCTGACGGGAAGCCGTACGGTGAACGCCGCCCGGCCGTTTTTGTATTCGGCGCTTATCTTTCCGCCGTGCGCCTCAGCGACCGCCCTCGCTATCGAGAGCCCGAGACCGTAATGCTGACCGTCACCGTTCCTCGCCTCGTCGGCGCGGTAAAATCTTTCGAACAGACGGTCGATCTGTTCGCGGCTCATTTCATCGGCTTCGTTTTCCGCCGAAAGCACCGCGTGATGCTTTTCACGCCCGAGACGGATCAGGATTTCGTCTCCCGTTCCGTGAGACAGGGCGTTGTCGAGAAGGATCGAGACAAGCTGACGGAGCTGACCCGGGTTCCCATCGACGGAGATCCCGGGGAGCACGTCCGACGCTATCGACTTTCCCTTTTCATACGCGAGGGTCTCAAAGGGCAGGACCTCGCCGAGGACGAGTTTCGAGAGATCGACCGTTTCTTTCGGAAGAACCCGGCTTTCTGCCTTCGACAGCGCGAGAAGCTGCCCGACGAGGTCGCTCATCCGTTCATTTTCATAGTCGATGTTGTCGAGCCACTCGCGGTCTCCGACTTCCCGCCTGAGCAGATCGCTGTTCGCCGAGATCACGGCGACGGGAGTTTTAAGCTCGTGCCCGGCGTCAGAGACGAATCTCTTCTGCGCCCTGTCGTTATCCTCAAGAGGCCTGACGATCCCGCGCGCTATAAAAATCGATATCACGAACAGGACGGCCGTCGCAGCCCCGCCGATGACGAGCATCTGATAAAACAGCCTCGTCTGGTTGCTGTCGTTTATCGTCTGGTCGAGCATCGCGACGAGAGTAAAGTCCCCCCGCTCTTCGATGAGATATGTCATGTTTCCGTATCTGCCGCTTTTTCTGCCCGTTCCGAGTATGGCCGAGGCGATACCGGGGAGCGACTCCTCGCTGTGCAGATCGCTGTTGCCGCTTTCCACGGCAATGACCTCGCCGTTTTCGGAATACGCGACGGCATAGAACGTCGACAGACGGAACTCCGGCTCATTTCTGCCCGGGGGGACGTCACGCCCTCCGCGGGGATCGAACGTGTCGCCGGTCCCCGGTCCGGGCATTCCGCCGGGCGACGGCTGTCCGTCCGGCGAAAACCTCTCGGCGAACGTCCGTAGCATCTCGCCGCTCTCCCTGTCGAGCGCCGCGCGGTTTGAAACGTATATCGTCGTCAGCGTGACCGTCATGAGGACGAGGAGCGAGAACACGACGGCGAACACGATCCTTCTCTTTGTTTTAACGAACATCTTTCAGCCTCAATTCATATCCGATCCCGCGGAGCGCCTTTATCTCGCACCCGGATTCCACGAAGGCAAGCTTTTTTCTCACAAAGGACATATACACCTCGACGTTGTTGTATTCCGAATCGCTTTCGTATCCCCATATCCTGAGGGCGATCCTTTCCCTGCTCAGCACCTGCCCCTGATTAGCTATCAGGTATTCGAGAATGCGGAGTTCCTTTTCCCCGAGCCGCACGCTCTGCCCGTTTTCGCACCTGAGCACGGCGTTCCTGACGTCAAGAGTCAGGTCGCCGTAAGCGAGACTCCCGTCGTTTGTCGGGAGATTTCGGCGTCCGAGCGCTCGCAGCCGGGCGAGGAGTTCTTTCGTCATGAACGGTTTTGTGAGATAATCGTCTGCTCCGCTGTCGAGGCCCTCGACCTTGTCGTCGAGCTCGCTTTTCGCAGTCAGCATGAGTATCGGAGTGCGCACGCCCTCCGCTCGCGCCTTTTTCGCGACCGCAAAGCCGTTCATTTTCGGCATCATGATGTCGAGCACGCAGATATCGTAAAGTCCGCTTGCGATCTCGTAATACGCGTCCTCTCCGTTATCGACAGGCGTGACCTCGTATCCCTCCCGGCGCATTATCTCGCAAAGCGCCCGGTTCATTCTTTTTTCGTCTTCTGCAAGTAATATCTTCATTCCGTTTCCCGCGCCTCCCCGGTTTTCCTGCGCCCATTATACGCCTCTGCATTGAAACAAAATTGAAAAACCGGGATTTTTTTATCCGGAGAACCCCCGGATTTATTATATCACAAAAGACGTACAAGTCAATATCGGGGACGGGCGGCACGTATTGAAAAGAAAAGCGCGGGACGGTATAATATTTACAGCGCGGACACGGTTCCACGAGACCATGTGAAACGGCATTTTTTCGTCGCCGGCGGCCTGTAAAACCGCCTTTGAAATATTGACAAAAGCGCCGCGGAGTGCTATAATCATGAGTGCTTGGAATGCGCATTCCAAAAACAGCCGCCGGCAGGGGGAAGGAGACCCGATGAATAGAAAATCAGCGACCCGCGCGATCGCCGCGGCGCTTGCGTCGGCAGCCCTTTTTCTCGTCTGCTGCGGCCGCGACCCCATCCCCTGCCCTTCGGTGACGGACACCGCCGGTACGGCTTCGGGCGCCGGCGAAACGGAAGAGGAAACAACGGATTACATCCCGTTTTCCGGTTTTTCCGGTTATACCGTTATAATGCCGGACCGCGCCTCCGACACGGTCTGCGCGGCCGCCCGTGAGACGGCAAACGCGATCGCTCAGCTCTCGGGATCCCCGGCGGTCCTCAGCGAAAAGGATTCTCCCGGCGGGGATGTTCCCGAAATACTTGTCGGAAACCTCAGAAGACCCGAATCCGCAGAGCTTCAGATAAAGCTGAAAAACTCCGAAAAAGGCCGGTGGTATCACATCGGATGCGCGGGAGATAAAATTTTTATACTCGGATCGGACGACGACGCGCT
>JAFTDQ010000037.1 GCA_017454075.1 Clostridia bacterium | reverse complement strand
ATAGTCCGTCGTGAGCCGCATCCCGTCGGTCGGCGGGCATTCGAACGGCTCTGCGCGGCTGTCGAGATCAATCGGGATGGCTCGGTCGTAGACCTTGTCCGCCACCGAGAACGTGGAGTCGTCGTTATTTATCGTGCCGACGAACCAGACGTTGTCGGAAATGCTTATTTTTCCATTCCGGATGAGACACGGGTCGTTATCCCATACAGCGTTTACGACGTCGACCTTCCACTCCTCCTTCTGGGGAAGCTCGAGGATCGAGAGCATCTCGGCAAAATAGTACTCGACGCGCGCGATGTTCATCTCATCGAGGATGATGATATGGGGATCGCGGTAGTAATTCGCCTCGTATATCGCCCGCAGGAAGTCCGTTTCGGTGTATTTTTTGGTAAACTCGTTGAAATACCCGTAAAGCTCGGTGCGCTCGCGCCAAGACGGCTGAACGGACACGACGGTGCTGTCGATCCCGACGAATTTGCCGAAGGCGTAGGGGAGCGACGTTTTACCGGTACCGGAAATACCCTGGAGGATTATGATCCTTGCGGTACCCATCGACGCGATGAAGTGCCGCATCATGTCAAGATCGTAGTAAAGCCCGAGGCGCGACGCCGTATAGTTTCTGAACCTCTCGCATATCTCGGCAAGAGACGTGAAATTGTCGTACACGGGCGGGACGTATTCCGTCTTGTAGAAATTGTCGACCACCGTAAGGCGGTAGAATCTGCTCGTTTCGGGATCGACGGGCGGCGACATGAAGGTGTTCCTGTTTTCCGGGACCTTCGGCTCTTCGCTCTGTTCGCCCTCGCTTTGCCCGGCGTTCTTTTCTTTTTCGGTATTTTCCTCGTTCTCGTCGGGGATCGGGATCCCGATCTCTCCGATTCGCATACGGAGGAGGCGGTCCTTTTCGTAATTGGCTCTCAGCAGGTCGTGCTGAAGATTTTTGACCTGCTTTTCCATCTCCTCATACTTCTTTACGGGTATCCGGAAGCGGAAAAGCTTGCGGAGCTTTTTCACGATAAAGATAATGAGAAGCACGGTGAGCGCGAGCAGAACGATTTCCGTCACTATGACGAGAAACCACTCCCCCGCTCCGAAATCCGGCGCGTACTCCCTGATGAGGTCGAAACGCATCGGGAAGTTGAAAAGGTAATTGAAGAATTGCAGGATCGCCGAGAAAATATCCAGGAACGCGTGGAATATCCTGCCGATATCTGAAAAGAAGTATCTGAAAAAATTACTCATTTCGTCCTCGAGGGATAAGCGTCAGGACTGTTCTCCGCCCTTCCCGCTTTCCCCGTCATTTTTTTCTGATTCTTTCTGTCTGAGCTCTTCCATCAGCTTTGCCCTTATCTCGGCCTCGAGCTGAGCGCGCTCTTCTTCCTTAGTTTTGTCGTCGGCGCCCTTCTGCATTTCCTGTTCATACACGAGGCGGTTCTTTACGTTCTGATACTCGAAAAGCGCCCTGAAGAACTGGATGAGATGGAAAATGAAGAATATAGCGACGGGAAGCACGACGACGAGACCGAAGCCCTTCCCGGTCTGAAGGAAATCGAATACCTTGCCGGCGCCGGCGATCTTCCTGCCGGTATACTTGCCGACGATCTCAGACTCGTGAACGGTCAGCGGGTCGTCCGTCGGGTTGTTGTCGCCCTTCGTTGAGAAGATCAGATATCCTCCGCCGTCGTAGATCTCGGTGATTCTGTGGGTGTTTATGACCCGTTCGCCGTTAATGATCGTCCAGTATGAGATTATGTCCTGTTTTTTGAGACTCGAAGCGTCTGAGATCTTCTTCGAGAAGATCAGGTCGCCCTCGTTCATTTCGGGATACATGGAGGGCGTCTGCACCGAAAACATCTCGATCCCGAAAATGCTCGGAACGCCGTTGCCGGACTTGCTGACGAACGAAAGGTACGTGCATATCGCGGCGAGGATTATGGCGATCACGAGAATGACGTTGATAATCGTGTTGGCGACGGACCATCCTTTGGATTTTGAGGTTTTTTCGGTTTTTTCTGCGGATTTCGGCTCTTCGGTGTTTACGCCGACGGTCGGCTCTTTATCCATAGGTTACCCCTTTATATCTTCAAGCCCGGACTGTCCCGAATAATCGGCGTCGAGCTGTATGTTCGCGATCAGTTTTGCGTCCGTGAATCTGCTGAAACAGTCCGGATCGCGTCCCTCGAGCCATATGTACATCTCAACTTTAAGAACGGTCTCGCTGTCAAGTCTGAAAAGCGGCCTGTTCGTGAGAAATCTGCCAAGGGTCTTGACGGTCGTCCCGCGGAGAACGGGATCGGCCTCCTCCCAGGCCGAATACGCCTGGTAAATCATCCTGCCGGGCTGCAGCGGGTGGCCCCCGTCGGCGCTGAGCGTCTCGGTGAAACCCTTCCAGTCGTCCGCCGCGCAGTTCGGCTCGTAAATATAGAATTCGCGCTCTCCCTTTTCATTTAGACCCGAGCGCGCGAGCGGCGTCAGCATAAAGCCGATCCTCACCGCCCTTTCTGCCCCGTCCCCCGCGTCGGCGTGCTTCATGGCGTTTTCATCCCATTCGGGCAGGCCGATGACGTAGGTCCCGGAGCCGCTCTGCCCGCCGTCGAAGCTCACCGCCTCGGATAAAACGACGGAACAGTCGCTGTCCGTTCTCAGATAGAACGTACCTTTTATATAATAGCCTTCGCCGTCCTTCCGGTTCGCGTTCCTTTCGTCGGAAAGCTCGGCATATCCGTGAAGGCGGCCGTCGAACCCGTACGTGACGGTCAGGAATCTCCCGGCCGAGGCGGACCAGGTCACCGGTCTCAGGGGACAGTCGTCGCCCCCCACGAGGTCCGAGTAGTCGCAGTATCCGCCCCACTCGTCGTCGCCTCCGTCGGGCTTCAGTCCGATCTCAAGTCCTCCGTGAACGTTCACGTGGAGGGCCATGTCGCTGACGTGCGGCGTGCGGGATATGTAGAACCATGTATAGGTCGCGGCGACAAACAGGACGGAGAGGGCGATAAGTACCCATAGATATATAAAGGTGCGTCGCCTTTTTGATTTTTCCGAACCGGGCATTGAAACCCTCCGCTGTCTGTCAGAGATACAGATTGCCGCGGCGGCCTCCGGACGGAGCCCGGCCGCGGCGTCGGGGCCGTACGGCGCGCAAACGCCGTACGACCCGCGCATTTTAAATTATTACGAACCGCTTCTGAGTCCGGCGTTCTCCATCGGGATGAGCGTAGCGTCGCTCGCGAACTGGAGATTGAGCTTGCCGCTCATGCTGATCTCATCGTTCGATACCATCGTGTTGTCAACGGCGTCGCCGTCGAGGTAGACAATGACAGAGATCTTCTTGGCCTTGTTCTGCTCGAGTTCAACGATCTCCTTGCTGTTTATCTTTTCTCCGAGGGTGATCTTGACTTCGTTTCCGTTCACTATCGAGGGAGTGTAGTTATAGAACGCGAGGTTCGCCTTGACGGTGTTGCCGTCAACCGAATAGGTGGTATCTTCGGCCGAGAGGTCCGGGGCGGCCATTCTGATTATCTCGTAGCTGACGGACGTCTCGTTCGTGCTCGTGTCGGTCGTTACGGTCGGCTCAACGAAAACCACCCTTATCGAGCCCATGAGCGCCTTTACCTCGTCTGTCGTGAGGTTGCCGGCGTCAAAGCTCAGATAAGTGCCCGCGCCCTGAGTAAGGGCGTTAGTAGAAGCGCCGTCGGGATTGTCGGAGGTGTAAACTCTCTGCATCTCCGTGTCCTGAATAAGGAGCTTGGAACCGGAAGCGTTCGTTCTGAACCCGAGGTCAACGATGTAGCCGAATACTTCGCTCATCGCGAGCGCGCCGGCTCCGCCGGGAAGACCCGCAGCGTCGGCTTCATCCATAGCTTCTTCGACCATAACGCTGCCCGCAAGGACGGTAGAAAGAGTTGCGCTGGCTGTGATTGGAGACAATCCGGGCATTGTGACGGTCACGGTTATCGGTCCCGCCTGGATTTCTCCGGCAGACTTCGCTATGTCGTAGTAGATACCCGAATTTTCTTTAAGGACGATCGGGATGGGTCCGCTCTGGGCGGCAGTAGCTATGTCGCTGGCGTCGTCTCTCGTCGGATTTGCTTTTCCGGCGACTTCGATATTCTGCTTTTTGATGAACGCGTCGATAAGAGCTCTGACGTTTGTTTCGGTGACGCTCGCGTGTGCCGTGGCGTATGCCGATTCGGCAGAAGCTATATGCGACTCGGTCGTCTCATACTGCGTGAGCGCGGCGCCGATATCCGTCGGGAGCGAGCCGCCGTAGGCGACCTCGAGCGACGCTCTGCCGGTCGCCCCGAGGATCGCGGTCTGGAGATCGTTTACCTGAGCGTCCGTCAGGGTGTCTGTGTTCGCCGCGCTGAGTTTGTATGCAAGGGCGGCGTATTTGATAGCGGTGAAGACGAACTCGTCGGCGTCCTTGACGGAGCTGATCATCGGGATAAAGTATTCGACTTCCCCGACCGTGAAGACCGGATCTTCGCTCGTCACTATCTTCATGAGCATATTCGCAAGGTTCTCGCCGTTATCGACAAAGGATTGCTGCGCCGCGTTTCTCGCGCGGGCAAGATTCGAGGATATGGCGGAAACCGCGTTTCTGTACGTTGACTGACGCACGCTGAGGGTGGACGCCACGCCTATCGCGCTGACGCCCGCTCTTTCGGTAATCGCATCGGCGCGTATGAAGGACGAGCCGGAATATTTGCCTATCGTCGTTGTTCTGTCAACTTTGTTGACGCGCCCGTCGCTGCCGTATGACGGAGCCATGAGGATTGACGCACCGATGCCCTTTTCTCCCGAGGCAACGGTGGTGGTCCCGCCGTCCGTCGTAGTGTTCAGATTGAGCGCCGAGGGGGCGAGCGCTATGAGCGAAAGCCCGTAGGACGCGTCGGAAAGATCGACGAGGTTACCCCAGGTGACGTTGGCGAGGACCTTCTCGATATCGACCATAGAATCGCCGATCAGAGGTTCCTTGCCGAGGTTGTCCGCGTCGCTCGCGAACGCCGAGGCGTCGAGAAGCATGATTTCAAGGTTGCCGTTCGCGCCGACGTTTGCGGTGATACCCTTTACTTCGGGAGCCGTTGAGAGCGTGAACCAGGCGTACGTAGTCGATACCATCATTATAGTGCCGATAAGAAGCATGCTGACGGCGGCCGTGAGCCTGCCCTTTATACTCTTCGGCATATCGACTTTTCTGTTCTTTTTGAATAAAGACATTTTCATTCTCCTTCCGGTTCGTGTGTCACAAAACCCGCGCATGCCGTCGTCACGGCTCCGCCGTCGTGACGGCTTCGGTTACGAGGGCGGGCGGATTATCGTGGAGGTCGGAGTTAACGAACGGAACGAGATCCGCGCCGCTCGCGAACTGGAGGTTGATCTTTACGCCCGTCACCGTTGCGGCGTCGGACGAGAAGGATGCGGCGGTCGTCTTGCTTCCGTCAAGCCATACGACGGCGCTGATCTGATACGCCGTGTTTCTTTCCATGCTCGGAAGGAGCACGTTGCCTTCGATATCTTCGCCGGTCGACGGGTCCTTCAGCGTTATTTTGCCGTCTGTGCCGGCTCTGCCGACCGCGAGGAGGGTCTTTGCAGCGCTTGCGTCGGAAACTCCGTAGTTCTGAATGAAGGCGACGGTGATCGCGTCGGCGGGAATCGAGCCGCCGTCGACCTCAATGAAGCTCCCGGCGCCCTGTGTATTCGGAGAGGTCGCCGGATTGTTCATTTCGTCGTTATAAACGCGCTGTATCCCGTCCTTCTGGAGAACGAGACTCCCGGCCGTGTTCTGACGGAACGCAAAATCAAGCACAAATCCGTATGTGGTTATCTCAGTCCCGACGGTCTCGACTATCGCGCGAACGCCGTAATCGGTGCCGTCAAACTTCGAAGTCTCGGTGTTATAACTTTTTCTCGAGAGCGACGCGTTTTCAAGATCCGCTCTGTTTCTGCCGTCATAACCGAAAGCGGGGATGCCGGCCTCGAGACTTGTTGTGTCAAGCTGCATCGGTTTGAGTTCGATGCCGGTCGTTCCGAATCCGTACGACGGGTCGGTCAGCATGACGAGGTTGCCCCACGTCCTGTTTGCGGCGTCTGCTGCGACCGTTCCTCCGGCGTAGTTGCCTGCTCTTCCCGACGTGATTTCGGAAAGCACTCCGCTCTTTGCCATCAGCGCGATCTCAAGACTGCCGTTTCCGGCGACGGACGTCGAGATGTCCCTCGCTTCGGGCGCAACAGAGAGAGTGTACCACGCGTATGACGTGGTGACCAGCATGATCGCGGAAACCATGAGCAGGCACACAGCCACGATGAGCTTGTGCCTTGATCCCGCAAATTCAGGCATATTGCGTCTCATTTCTTCTCTTTTCATTTTTCCTTACCTCAGATTTGATCTGATTTTTATAAAAACCTTCAGGCGCCTGCGCCCCAGAATTTTTTCCATTTTTGTGCGAATCCGTTTTCGGATTCCTCTTCTTCGATCAGGCGGAAGCTCATTTCCATACCGAGATTGCCGCCTATCTTTGAATTGTCCGCGTCGGGATCGTCTCCCTCTACCCACAGAACGACCGTGTACTTGTGTATATCCCCGGGCTGAACGTTTTCAAACGTCCCACCGGTCACGGATCTTCCCGAAGCGTAAACGTCGGGTATTACGCGGAGATAATCGATCTCTCCGACGGTCTTGACGACCTCAAACTGCCCGTTTTCACGGAAGCCGGAAGATATCGGGAGAGCCCGGTATCCCCTCGTGTCGTCCCCTTTCGGCGGGAGCGCCTCGCTTTCGCCGGTCTTATTATCCTTTTCGGCGTAGATCCGGAGATCTCCGTCAACGTAAAGGGCGACCCATACGGCGTCGGAGAGGTTTTTCGTCTCCGAACTCAGGTTGAGATCCCATCTCAGCCCGGCGGGGGATTTTCCTTCGTTCCGTATATAATAAGTGTACGCGAAGTACTGTCCGTTGTGCGAGCCGTCGATCCTGTCGAGATACTCGGGAAGACTTCTTATTGAAATACATGTGACGTCGTCGGCGGCGGGAGCGATAAGCTCGACCGTCGGGTTCGTGAACGAAGGATTTTCACAAAGCGTGAACCCTTCTTTCAGGAGCTCTTCGGACAGGCTCACAGTGTAATATCCGCGAAGTCTCGTGACCGTGGAGAATATGAAGATTATGAGCAGCAGCGCGATGAGCGCTCCGACGAGCAGCCCGAGCCAGTGGGTCCAGAACCAGAGGAGCAGTCCCCCGGACCTTTTGTCAAAATACAGCCCTTCGCTCGACGCGACAAGCTCAAAATCTTTTTTTGTGTATATCTTCCCCGCCTTCATACGGCGGCGAAGCTCTCGTCTGCCTTCTTTTATTTCGGCGACTTCTTCGCGCGTCAGCTCAACGCCGGCGCGTTTTTTCTTGAACGGGCCCCTCTGTTTCGTACCGGTTTTTCCGGGGGGCGCTCCGGGTATGCCCGGCCCGTGGGGTTTCTCCCCTCCGGTGTCGGCCCCGGCGCTGGACTTCAGGACCTCGTCGGGAATGCCTCCGTACCTGTTCATTTCTCAACCATCGGAGAAGTCAGTCCGCGTTCGCGAGCGCGGAGGCGATCATGCCGTCCTCGTCGCTCTCTATCCCGGAAGCCGGTCCGCTGAAGCATCCCGCCCCACAGGCGGCGAGGGCGTCCGCCGTCACGTCGTCCGGCACGCTGTCGCATATCACGGAAAATCCCTCCGCGGCGAGCTTTTTAACGACGTCCGGCGCGTCCTGCACCTCTGCAAATCCGCCGGAGAGACGAATTATCCCGAATCCGGTTTCACGCAGAGCGGAGGTTTCGCATTTCCCGGGGTCCCAGCCGTCGGCGACAAGCACGATCCCGTTTCTCAGATAGAGCGCCAGGAGTTCCTTCACCGTTTTGCTTTCGGAACAGTATATCTCGGGCGGGACCGCGAGCATGAGCTTCTTTTTTTCGACCGGCTGATCCGAAAACAGTCTCGCAAAGCGCTGAAGTCTGCTCGGAAGGCGGAAGAACGACGGGAGCGTCCTGATTATGATCCCGCTGCACTCGATCCCGCAGTTTTTCATTCTGTAAAGCGCGTCCGCCGCCTCGTAGAACAGATAGAACGAAACGTTCTCCGTTATCCCGGTGCGCTTCATCATCTGATCGACTTCGTCGACCGATTCGACCTCTCCCGGCCGTCCGGCGATCCCCCCGAAGAAGGGGATCCCGTCGTATGCGACGGTTTTCGACCCGGAGGCGGGCGAGGACACTATCGGGCGGTATCTGAGTCCCATCGGCCTTCCCTGAGTCTTCACGACGAGCGGGACGGTCTTCGGGATGGTCATGGTGTAGTAAACGAATTTTTCGTAAACGGCGCGGCATTTGTCCTCGCATTTGCGGAGAACGTCGACGAGCTCGGGGTCCCACGCCTTACCCGCTTTGCCGTATATGTTTTTCAGAGAAACGTCAAAGGGCGTCTCGGATTTGGTCTCGGACGCGACCCTGTCGAGTTCCTTCGCCATTCCGACGATATGAGCGATCGGGCTTATGTCCTTCCCGGACAGTTTAAGCGGAAAACCTTTTCCGTCGAACCGCTCCATGTGCTGTTCGCAGCTCTCCCTGATCATGAGCCAGGGCATTTTCTTCGTCGGGATCTCCTCGCCTGTGCGTTTGCGCTTTTCCCTCGCTCCCGTCTCCTGAAGACGGGCAACGAGCTGTCTGCCGTCCGTCGTGTATTTCCGGTAAAGCTCTTTTTCTTCTTTTGAGAAATCTTTTTTGTATATCTGATATTCGGGAGACACGAGCGCCTTTCCGATCTGATGATAAAGCCCGCATTTGAACGCCGTATCGGCATATCTGTTTATCATACATGAATTCGGTCCCGCGTTTTTGCCGAATTCGGAACTGCAGGCGGCTGTAAATATCGTCTGAGTATATTCGGCAATCCTGACAGACTGCTGTCTTATAACGGGGGAAAGACCCCTGAACGCGTCGTCCCAGCTTTCATATTCTTTTCTTTGCCATTCCTGTTCGTTCAAAATCAGCTTCTCCTTTGCGCCCGGGCCACGCGCCCCGCGCAGTTATTTATGTTCAACCGGGTTCCCGGTGTCTTTTCTTAATTTGATTATTAAAAGTATTATCGCCAGAATAAGGAGCGCGGCCGTGACGGCGAACAGTATGGGCCACACTCTGTGCATCGGTATATTGCAGAACGGTCCTTCGGGATCCGTCGGTACCTCAACGGTTTTTTCGACGATTTTCGTCACCTCGACGGGTACAGTGACCTCGACCTCGCGTGTGACAATGACCGTTTCGGGAGGATCTTCCTCCAGATTTCTGAGTTTTGCGACCTCCGCCTCGATCCGGGGAGCGAGCGCGTCGGCAGCGTCCTGGTCGGTCCCTCTGAGGACCGTCTCGGCCTGTCTGATAAGGTCGAGAAGTTCAAACCACGACCTTCCGGTCGCCTTGATTTCATCGGCGGCCCTCATGGCGTCGTCATACGCCTCGCGGAGCCGCGACATGTCGAGCGGAACGAGCGCGTCGATGGCTTTTTTAAGGGCCTCGGCGCCGGCGTCCACGCTGCTCTGACTTTTTGATTTGAGAAGTTTTTTCGCGTTCGAATACGCCGTATCCACGGCGCTCCAGCTCTTTGAAGTATAGCCGGATCTGTCAAGCCCGTCCGCGCGGGCGATCTGTGCCTTCAGAGCCGTGTAATCGATGACCGGCTCGGCGGGCTTCTGAACTACTTTGACTGTTACGACGTCGACCTGCTTCGGAGACATCTGTCCGAGCTCGTTATTCGACGTTTCGAAATTGAATTTCACGTCGCAGATGCTCCCGACCGGAGCGTCTGCTTTGAGGTCGATCCTGACGTAAATAATCAGGTTTGCCGCGTCGCTGCCGTAGAGAAAAACCCTGTCATTTTCGATTTTCCCGGACAATGCCTTGTTGGTGTCGTAGCTGACCGATTTGATTATCGACGGATTGCTGAATTCGAAATGACCGTTAATGCCGTAAATCCCGTTATATCTGAACTCTACGGTCGCCTTGCCGGCGGGATAAACGTCGAGCGCCGAAACGAATGCGGTCGACGCGTTCATCACAAAAGCGAGCGTCAGCACAATCAGCAATATGCAGTTTTTTTGCCTTTTTCTCATAGAGCCTTATAACGCCCGCTACCGTGGCCGCCGGTTTGAGGCCGGCAGCCACGGTTCGGGACTTAAATTACGGTATTTCCGCTTCCGCGGTTTTTACGTCAGCGTCTTTTGTCGGAGACGGTCTTCGAGGCCGCGATTACGGCGGACGCCCCGACGGCGGCGATCACGACCGCGATCGCGCTGAGAGCCATATCGCCGGAATCCGGGTTGGCGGACTCAATGACGACTGTCTCCGAAACCGAAGCGTCTTTCATATTTCCGTCACGGTCGCTCGACTGACCGGCAAAGCTGACAACGCACTTGTCTCCCGGTTTCGCCGACTCGGAGACGGTCGCGGTTACGATGAGTTTCAGATCGACCTGATCGGATCCGAACAGATAGACCTTACCGGCGTCGTTTATGCTTCCGCCGAGCACGGGATCGTAGGAGATGTCAACGGTGCTGAACAGCGCCTTGTTTGAGAAGTCGAGCTGCCCGTCGATTCCGTAGACCGCATTGAATTCAAGGGTCACGGTGACGGTCTCGCCGGCGGTCGTTTTGACTTCCGCGCTTACCGGAATAAGGAGCGCGGCCGTCACGAACACGAGCGCAACGAGAATCGAAACCTTTTTCATTGTGTTTTTCATAGTTTCCTCCTCTGGTAGGTTAAGCCGTCAGCAGCGACACATAGTCGGCGGGACGGTTGAACTTGACGGTGTTCTTGACTGCGTCGCCGGAGTCAACTCCGCCGTTGAGGTTGGTATCGGCCGCGATCAGAGCGTCGCCCGTAAGGAGCGAAGTTCCGAAGTAGTGGCTGAGCATGAGCTGAGCGTCGCCCGCGTCGATACGTCCGTTGCAGTTGGTGTCGCCGAGAATTATGACGTGATAGGTCAGCGAGACCGAACCGTTTTCGTTGCTGGCCGTTACGGTGATATCCGCGCCGGTCGGAACGAGATCGTTTTCTCCGAGCGTGGCGCCGCCCGCCTTGGCGGTTACGCTTACCGTGTCATAGTTTCTGACAGCGAATTTAACGCGCTCGGTAAAGGTCTTGACTGTGATTCCGTAGCCCGCCTTTGAAGGATCGGTGATGCTCGCGGGATCGAGGACGTCGAGAATTATCAGCTTGTTCGCTGTGTCGATCCTGTATCCCTTGATAACGTCGTCAACGGCGGTCGTGGGATGATCGATCTCGGGATAGATCTTCGGAACTGCGGTGTACGTCGCCGTGTAGGTGGCAGCGCCCGCTACCGTCGTTACGACCGCCGGATCCCATCCTGCGAAGGTGTAGGTGTAAGTCTCGTCAGCCGCACGGGTAGGATCGGCAGGTACCGTCACGGTGTCGCCGTAATGGTAGTTGGTCTTGCTGATCTCGGTGCCGTCGTAGTCGACGAACTTGATCTCGTACTCGATGTAGGTCGGAGTGTAGGTCGCCGTGTAGGTGGCAGCGCCCGCTACCGTCGTTACGACCGCCGGATCCCATCCTGCGAAGGTGTAGGTGTAAGTCTCGTCAGCCGCGCGGGTAGGATCGGCAGGTACCGTCACGGT
>JAFTDQ010000002.1 GCA_017454075.1 Clostridia bacterium | reverse complement strand
CACCGGCCCGGCTCCGTTTTCGCGCACGAAGGGCATAAACTCCCGGAGTGAAGACAAAAACGACTCCGGATTTTTTGCCGGTCTGACGCTCTGTTCCTGAATAACGACGTAATCGTATTTTTCCGTTTTCAGAAGTTTCTTCGCCCTGATTCCGTAATCGTTTCCGTCAGAAACGAAGTGCGAAATCGTATAACCCCCGGCCGTCACGCAGTCAACCGAGCATTCAACGCCCCTCTCGCGGCAGATCTTCCCGAACATGTCCGGCATATCGTTATAATACGTATAACTGTTCCCGATAAAAAGGACTTTCATTTTGTCTCCGTTATGCAGAGTCATATTGAATTACAATCACGGGGCGGGTGTTGCGCCGCTTAAATAAGAAACAGATCTGACCCGGAATCCGCCGTCGACGTGAAGCGCTCTGACGTACCACGTCCTGACGTATCCCGTGCTCTCCGTCACGGTATATGACCCTCGGCCGTATTCCCCTCCCGACTCGAAGGTTCCGTCCTCAAGCTGACGCTTGTACTGATTCTCATTGAATGCGAAGGTGTTTGTTACATAGAAGGGGCTTTCCCAGGTCAGAATATATATCGGCGTTTCTCCGACTCCCGACATGTCCGCGGGCTTTTCGGCGTAATACTTTTTGACGATGAACGTGTAGTCGGAATCCCCGTTTTTAACGTGAGAAAGCTCATACGGCTTTTCTTCGATATCGTCAAATTCCGGGCCCCCTCCCATCCCCGTTGGAAGAGCGTAGTAAACGACCGCGCCGGAAGAACCATCAAATACGGCGACCGCGTCGAAATACCGCTCGTTGAGAGAATAATCTCCTATTCCCGAAAAATCGATCGAATCAGCACAGAAGAATTTCCCGATACCCTCCGCGGGAACGCTTTTTTTCAGCGGACTGAAATAAACCGAATCCGAATCGAATTTCTTTATTCTGTCAACAACGGGATCGTCATCCGGTATATCCCAGCCCTGCATGCTCGGATATATCGGCTCGTTGCTCAGAACCGCGTAAAAATACGTCCGTGCGGCCGTTTTCGGGTCAAGGGCGTTTCCGTTTTCATAGTTCCCGGCGTTAAGCACCACGGTGAGCGCAGCGCTCTCAAATTTACCGATTTCCTCATCGGACGGCAACGTAAAGTTTGCCGTCGCCGGGATGATTACCCGTTCGCTGAGAACCTCGCCGCAGGCGGCGCAGCGCCTGCCCTCCGTCATTCCGGTTTCGTACTCCGTCGGAGCGACGGCTGGGTCCGTAATGACGTCGGTATGTCTGCATTCTCCGCAGGCTGAAAGGACAAACAAAACGAGCAAAAGCGCCGTCGATGTAATAATGGCTTTTTTCATGTGTTTTCTCCTTTTGTTTTGCGGAACTATTATATCATCGGAACGGCGGGAAGTCAAATCTTCCCGCCGCGCGTACGTCTTGACGTTTTCCCGGTTTTGTGATAGAATTTTCACACAATCAAAGAACGGTCATCGGAGGACAGTACGCCGCAGCGTAGGGGATCGTAAAGCGTTTGCTTTACAGGCCGCCTGTCGGATAAGATGTCGAGTGAGCTCGGAACGAATGGGGAGACCCTTTTGTTGCCGGGCTTATTTTACGGAGGTTTATATGAAAACGAAAAACGTTACCCTGACGCCGCTCACACCCGACGACCGCGAGCAGTTCATCCTCGACAATCAGCGCGCCTTCAGATACGACGCGACGGAGGAATTCGGACGCCGGGACGCGCATTTTGAGGAGGAGGGCGAGATCATTTCCCGCGCGACGATCGAGAAAAGTATCGACGGAGGCACCGCGTACCGCATCCGCGACGACGTAAGGACCGTCGGCGGTCTGGTGGTCGTGATCGACGAAAAAACTCAGCGCAATCACCTTGACCTGCTTTTTGTGGATCCCTGCGCTCACAGTAAAGGCATAGGTCTTGCCGCGTGGCGGGAGGTCGAGCGGCTTTATCCCGATACGGCGGTATGGGAGACCTGCACGCCCTATTTTGAAACGCGGAATATACACTTTTACATCAACAAATGCGGCTTTCACGCCGTGGAATTCTTCAACCGTTTCCATCCCGATCCCCATGATCCGGCAACGGGGGGCGTCAACAACTATGACGACGGCGACGGCTTCGACGGAATGTTCCGTTTTGAAAAAATGATGAAATAATTTACAGCGGCGGGATCTCTCCCGCCGCTTGGTTTAAGTCAGGTCTGCGTAATGATTCAGAACTCTTGCAAATCGGTTTTTATCTGCCGAACAAAGAACGGAAGAAATTGCGGATCGCATTGATGATCGCCATGAACCAGTTTGCGCTTTGAGCGGGCTCTGCCGTTGCTTCCTGTTCTTCTGCGGTT
>JAFTDQ010000036.1 GCA_017454075.1 Clostridia bacterium | reverse complement strand
GAGCTGCGCGGCACCGCCGAGCAGGAGCGAGGAAGGGTTTGCGATCAGCGGGCCGAAATCGGTCATCGCGCCGATCCCTATGAAGATAAGACAAGGGTAGATGCCGAGTTTGACTCCGAGATACAGGTAATCGAGCAGACCCGGAGTCGCGTCCCCTCCGCCGACAAAATACTCCCAGCTCACGTGCCCGCTTTCGAAGATCGCGGCGTGGAACATCTCCGCTCCGGGGAGATTTGTCAGAATTATCCCGAAGGCTATGGGGAGCAGAAGCAGAGGCTCGTATTTCCTCCCGATCGCAAGATACAGCAGAAAACATCCGACGGCGATCATGATCAGATTTTTCCATCCGTCGTCGATAGTCACGAATTTATAGAAACCCGTGTTCCGAAGGAGTTCAAGTATGTCGTCCATTTTATTTTACAACGCAGAGGACGTCTCCCGCGGCGACGGCGGCGCCTTTTGAAACTTTATAACTGACGACACCGTTCGAGGGAGATACTATTTCGTTTTCCATTTTCATCGATTCGAGGACGAGAAGAACGTCCCCGGCTTTGACCGAGACGCCCTCTCCGCGGCTGATCCTCAGGACAGTCCCGGGTATCGGTGCCTTTACCGCGTTTCCTTCGTCGGAGGAAACTTTGTCCTGCGCCGGCGCGGCCGGCGACGAGGCATTTACGGCCTCGGAAGCGCTGATCTCTTCTATTCCGACTTCATATTCCGTTCCGTTTATTACAATCCTGTACTTTTTCATGTTCTTCTCCCATTGTCAGAGCTTTTTGATTGATACTATTCTGATTGCCGATACGTCTCCCCCAAGCTGTTCGGCTGCGGCAGCCGAAATAAGCGCAACAAGCGTTCCGCGATCGATTTCAGGGGAACCGTGCCCGGGAACAGCCGGCGCGGGCGGAGCGACGCCTTTCCGGGAAGTGCGCCCTTTTTCGGCGGCTGATATGATGATATGCAGAAGTCTTATAACCCCGATGAGTATAATCAGACTTACGGCAACGGTGCCGAGACCGAGCAGAACGGTCAGAACTATCTTTGGCATAACTCCTCCGTGCAATTAACTGTTTTTTGTGAAAAAAACACATTCTTCACATTTTACATTATACCACCGAAGACGAAGTTTGTCAATAATTCCCGTTGATTTATTTTCGTCATTATGGTAAAATAATACGGTGGTACGCGTAAAATAAAGCGCCGGCGGACGGCGCGGAACGGAAGAATCAAAATGAACGTCAATTTATTCAGCCCTTATGTGAGAAGCGCGAAGAGCGGGGAAATCAGATCCACCCCCGACGGAACGGTAAGTCTCGATTATATTATCGCTGTATGCGACGGAGACGAGTTCTCTCTTCTTTACGACGGGCAGTACTATCTTATAGCCAGACACGATATAGTATTCCTCCGTCCCGGCGTAGTATGCGGATTTGACGAGGGATTTTCCGGAAGAATAATTCACTTTGATATTGCGTATGAAAACGACAGCCCGGACGGATACGTCTGCTATAAAAAGCCGTCCGAAATAAACGAAAGCGATCGTTCTTTCATGAGAAGAGACGTTTTCGACAGTTCGGAGCACGAGGGGCCGCTTATCCGTATAAGCAATAAACGTGAGTTTTCAAGAACGGTAAACCGCGTCATCGAGACCTTTTCGACGATGCCGCGCCTTTATGAACTGAGCCTGAAATCCGATATGCTGAAGCTCCTTTCGATGATCGTTTCGGAGAACTTTCAGGATTTCATGAAGAAAAATTCCGGAAGACCGGATTTTGACGTCGGCCGGGTAAAACGGTATATAGACGAAAACACCGACACGGATATTTCGCTCGGCCTGCTCGAAGACAGCTTCGGCTTCAGCAGATTCCATATATTGAGAGAATTCGAGGCGGAATACGGGATAACACCCATAAAATACCTTTCAAGGCGGAGAATGCTCCGCGCCGCGTCGCTGCTGGAGGAACACAGCGTTCAGGAAACGGCGGCGGCGATGGGCTACTCTTACGTTCCGAGCTTTTCAAACGCGTTCAAGGGTACCTTCGGAATGACTCCCGACGAATGGAAGAGCCGTAACGAAGGCAAAGACAATGCTGAAAAAAACGAATGAAACGGTCAGGAGGGTTCTGAAACTTTCGTCCGCTGTTTCGACAAACGATCTTTTGAAACAGGAAATTGCGGCCGGCCGCGGCGTCGACTGTATTGTTATCGCAGAAAGGCAGACCGGGGGCCGGGGAAGGGGCGGCAACAGGTTTTTTTCGCCTGCGGGCGGAACTTATTTTTCATTTGTGGTACCGTATCCGTCTCCGGACCCGACTCTGACCGCGTCGGCCGGCGTGGCGGTATGCAGGGTGCTCCGTTCGAAAGGGATCGACGCGCGCATAAAATGGGTCAACGACGTTTACGTTGACGGAAAAAAGGCGGGCGGGATACTCTGCGAAAAAAAGACGGGACCAGACGGGGTTGAATACGCGGTAATCGGGGTCGGACTGAACACGGGATCCGAACAGTTTCCCGAGGAAATTGCCGACACCGCGTGCCGAATTGACGCGGGGATCTCCCCGGAACGGCTCGCCTTGCTTATTGTAAACGAATTTGACGTGATCCGCGGTCACGGACTTGATATTGACGAATACAGATCGCTTTCCCTGCTCATCGGCAAAAAAGTCAGATGGACGGAAAACGGCGCGGATTTTTCCGGGCTGGTGGTCGGGACGGATGAAAAATGCGGACTGACCGTGGAGACGGGTTCGGGCGTCAGGGTGCTGAGGTCCGGCGAGGTCAATACCGTCAGACCGCTGTACGAAGATATTGACAAAGCTCGCTGAATGGTATAAAATATTACCCGAAAGGCACAGTATCAGAATGGAAAATATAAAAAACACAGTTGCGGCTGCCATCGCCGCATCGGCCGCGGCGGCGTTTCCCGACGCGGCTCCCGACGCCGGGGAGACTGCGTCGCTTCTCGAATATCCTCCCGACGATTCGCTCGGAGATATAGCTCTCCCATGTTTCAAACTGAGCAAAAAGTTAAGAAAGCCGCCTGCCGTGATAGCCTCTGCGATCGCCGGGGGCATATCATCTCCGGAGATATCTTCGGTCGAGGCGGTGAACGGCTATCTGAATATAAGGATAAAGGACTCCGTATTCGCGGCTTGTGTCGGAGACGCACTTGAAAAAGGCGACGATTACGGAAAAAACGAATCCGGAAAGGGCAGAACGCTCGTTATCGATTATTCGTCTCCGAACGTCGCAAAGCCGTTTCATATAGGTCATCTCGGATCGACGGTCATCGGACACTCGATAAAAATGCTGCACGCTTACTCCGGCTGGAAATGCGTGGGTGTCAATCATCTCGGCGACTGGGGCACCCAGTTCGGGAAGATGATAACGGCATACAGACTATGGGGAAATCCGGAAACGATCGAACGCGAAGGGATAGACGGGCTTGTCTCGCTTTACGTGAGGTTTCACAAAGAGGCCGAGGCAGATCCCGCTCTTAACGACCGGGCGAGGGAAGAGTTCACAAAACTCGAACACGGGGACGCCGAAAACACCGCTCTCTGGAAAAAGTTCCTTGAAATCAGCATAGCCGAATTCAAAAAGACTTACGCTCAGCTCGGAATCGAATTTGATTATTATACGGGCGAGAGCTTTTACACCGATCTTATGCCGAAGCAGGTTTCTCTTCTCAGGGAAAAAGGACTCCTCAAAACCGATGACGGCGCTTCGATCGTAGATCTGTCCGAATACGGGATGCCTCCCTGTCTTATACTTAAACGGGACGGTTCAACTCTTTATCCCACGAGGGATATTGCCGCCGCAGTCTACAGAAAAGAGACGTTTGATTTCGACAAATGCGTTTACGTCACGTCGAATCAGCAGATTCTTCATTTCCGTCAGTGGTTCAAAGTCATGGAGCTTATGGGATATTCATGGGCAGACGAGCTTGTGCACGTTCCTTACGGGACCCTTTCGGTAAACGGGGAAAAGCTTTCAACGAGATCGGGAAACGTTATCCTTCTTCGGGATCTGTTCGGGGTCGCCGTCGAAAAAGTCGGCGAGATAATCGAAAAGAAAAATCCCGATCTTGAGAATCGTGACGAGGTCGCCACGGCCGTGGGCGTCGGTGCGGTCGTTTTCTACTATCTTACAAACAGCAGGATCAAGGACAGCGATTTCAGCCTCGAGGACGCGCTGTCTTTCGAAGGCAATACAGGTCCTTACGTTCAGTACACTTACGCCCGCTGCTGTTCCGTCGTCGAAAAGGCTGGAGGTGTCCCTCCGGATGAAAACGGCGCCGGTTACGACGTTCTGCCCGTTGAAAGGAAACTCTGCAAAACGCTCTCGCTGTTCGGGGAAAAGGTGCTCGAGGCGCTCGCTTCCTACGAGCCGATGGTAATAGCCCGCTATCTGCTTGACGTCGCGGGTGATTTCAATCGTTTCTATCACGAATGCAGGATAGCGACGGAGCCCGAGCCAGCCGCCCGGGACTTCAGGGTCCGTCTCACCGG
>JAFTDQ010000035.1 GCA_017454075.1 Clostridia bacterium | reverse complement strand
TTCCAACCGATATCGTTTTGAGCGAGCAAACTCAGTTCCTTGGCGCTGACAGGTTCATTTTTCCATATCAACTCCATTATCTTCATTTCGCTGTCGAATAGTTTCATTTTCTTTCTCCCGGACTATTGCTATAGTCTATACTATCACAATAGTTTGAATTTGTCAATAGGTTTTTTGCATGTTTATCAAAAACTTTTTCAAGTAATAGACAGCCTTCATAAATTCAGGCGGCGGGAAAAATCCCGCCGCCTGAAGATCAACTGTGTATTATATATCTTTTATGATTTACACCGGGAGGGACACCTGCTCTATCGCAAGTGTCCCTCCTCGGAGACGCTTTTGATTTTACAGTATTATGTGTCTGAGGGTCATCCGGCCTTCGCGGTTTACGTAAAGCGCCGTTCCGCCGTTTATCCGTTCGTCCCAGTAGCAGCCGCTTCCGGTCTTGACGGCGTAGGCGAGCCGTACCCCCTGATAAACCGTCGTGAAGGTGTTGACGTGGTCGTGCCCGCAGATGAAGGTCTTCGTGCTGCCGAGGTCGCGGATAACGTCGAAAAATCCGTTGTCCTCCGGGTACGAGCAGATGTCCTCGTAAAGCACGCCGAAGGAGACGTCTTCGTACCCCTCGTTCCATATCCCGGTCTGTTCCCCGTTCCGCGGCGGGACGGCCTTCATGTCCGTTCCCGGGCGGAAGGCGGCCTTCACCGCCTCGCGGTAGGTATAGAGCGGTATATGGGTAATTATCGAGGTCTCCTTCGCCCCGAGGGCGCGGAGCCCGGCGACGCGGTCTCTGTACCATTCGATCTGGTTCGGCCATATCTCTGCCCAGGCGTAGTAGGTCGCGCCGCCCGGCGGGGTGTATTCGACGACGTTGTGCGAGTCCATCAGGATGATCCCGTGGACCGGACGGCCGTTTTCACCTATGCCGATCACGTAGTTTCCCCATCCGAGAGCGGGGTCGCCGCGCTCGAAGAGGCAGTGCGGGGACGACTCGAATATTTCGGACGAGCGGGCGTCGCCCTCGTCTCCCGCCTCGTGATCGTGGTTGCCGTAGATCGGCGCCCACGGCACGCCGAAGCTCTCCATGAGGTCGGCGAATCTGCGGTAGGAGACGTAGTTTGCCGACCACGCGATGTCCCCGCTTACCGTTATGAGATCGGGGGAGGTGATTTCGACGAGCTTTTCCACCGTGTCGGTGAGAAGCTTTCCCGCCGGCGCCCCATCGTCCCACTCGGAGTCTCCGAGCTGCGGGTCCGTGAGGTTCAGGACGGTGAAATCACGGTCCCGGGGCATTTCGAATATTTTCATACGCTGTTTACCTGATAAAATGAGTGAACTCGACGGGCTCCGTCTCCGGGAGACCGTATTTTTCCTTCCCGAGGGCGATCGATCTCATGAGAAAGACCATGTTCCGGGCGACGACGCGGGCGTTCTGAAGCCCTTCGCCGTCGTTTTCGATATCTCCCTTTTCCCGTCCGAAGCCGTTGTTCCAGTATCTTCCGGAGGCGATCGGCATCTGGTTTATGGTGAAATATTTGCAGAGTTCGTCGAACGACGCGGTCGTCCCCGCGCGGCGGGCGACGGCGAACGCGGCGCCGACCTTCATGCGCTTGTCAAAGCGCGAGCTGTAGAACAGCCGGTCGAGCAGGGATATGAGCGATCCGTTCGCCGAGCCGTAATAGACCGGTGAGGCGACGATCAGCCCGTCGCATTCTTCGAATATACGGCAAAGCCCGTTTACGTCGTCGTCAAAGACGCACTTTCCGTGAGAGTGGCAGAAGCCGCAGGCGGCGCAGCCGCGTATCGCCTTTCCGCCGAGCTCGTAAAGGACGTGCCCGATCCCCTCGGCGTCGAATATCTTTCCGGCTTCGCCGAGGAGGCGGGAGGTGTTTCCGTCCTTCCTCGGGCTGCCGTTTATCATGAGTACCTTCATTCCCGGCGGGTCGATCAGAAATTGTCCGCGCTTATCTCAAAGTACGCCTGCGGATGAGCGCATACCGGGCAGACCTCGGGGGCTTTCGTCCCGACGACGATATGTCCGCAGTTGCGGCACTCCCAGACCTTGACCTCGGATTTTTCAAAGACCTTCTGCGCCTCCACGTTTGAGAGCAGGGCGCGGTATCTCTCCTCGTGGTGCTTTTCGATGGCGGCGACCCCGCGGAACTTTTCGGCGAGCTCATGGAAGCCCTCTTCGTCGGCGGTGCGGGCAAACCCCTCGTACATGTCGGTCCACTCGAAGTTTTCGCCGTCGGCGGCGGCCTTCAGGTTTTCGGCGGTGTCGCCGATGCCTCCGAGCTCCTTGAACCACATTTTTGCGTGTTCCTTCTCGTTGTCGGCGGTTTTCAGGAACAGATCGGCGATCTGCTCAAAGCCCTCTTTTTTGGCTTTCGACGCGAAATACGTGTACTTGTTCCTCGCCTGAGACTCTCCGGCAAACGCCGCCTCGAGATTTTTTTCGGTCTGCGTTCCCGCGTATTTTGTTTTTTCGTTCATGTTGTCCTCCGTATTGTTTCGTTATGCTATACCGAGCGGAATCCCCGCCCGATTATTTCGCTTGTTGTCGTGACTATCATAAAGGCGTCGGGGTCCATAAGGCGGACGGCTTTGCGGAGCTTCACGCCCTCGAACCTCTTGCAGACCGTGTGTATGATGGTCTGCGTTTCGTCGGTATACGCGCCGTAGGCCGTTTCGTACGACGCGCTGTGGTCGAGCTTGTTGAGGATATAGTCCTTTATCTCGTCCGGTTTTTTCGTTATGATGAGGAAGTATTTGCAGCTGTTGAAGCTCTCGATGACCCCGTCGATGAGGAAGGCCTTCGCAAACAGCCCGAGGAGCGAATAGAGACACGCGGCGAGCCCGAAGACGAAGTAGGTCGAGGCGGCAATGAGGAAATCCGTGACGAGGAGCGCCTTTCCGACGTCGAGACTCGTGTATTTCTTTATTATGAGGGCGATGACGTCCGTCCCGCCCGTCGAGGCGTCGACGTTGAAGATTATCGCCGTCCCTATCGCGGAGAGCAGGATGCCGACGACGAGCTCGAGAAAGGGCTGATCGGTGAGCGGCGCCTTTATCGGGATAATGAACTCGAACAGCTGCATGAACGCGGAGTACATTACCGAGCAGAAGACGGTCTTGAGGAACGCCTCTTTGCCGAGGACGATGAGACAGATCACGAGAAGGATGACGTTCAGCCCGGTTATCCAGGTCGCCGTCGATATCGGGGTGATCTTTCCGAAGATCGTGCCGATGCCGCTTATCCCGCCCGTCGAAAAGCCGTTCGGGATCTTGAAGAAATATATTCCGACCGCCATGAGGACACAGCCGAGGAGCATGAGGCCCGTCCTCCGGGCAAAATCGCGTCTCTTTTCCGGGGTGTCGAACTTTTTTTCTCTGATTTTCTTTTCTTTTGCCTTTGCCATATTGCGACCGTCCGCAGATTATCATTCGATGAGAATATTATATCACCGCGGCGCGTTTTTGTAAAGCGCAAAAAAACCCCGCGGGGCGGGGCACCTTTGGGCCCCCTTGTGTAAAGGGGGCTGCCCCGCAGGGGCTGGGGGATTGTTAAGCAAAACGCCAAAGTTTTCTGTCCTAACTATCGCTTTTTCCTGACAATCCCTCCGTCGGCTTCGCCGACACCTCCCTTTACACAAGGGAGGCAGACGATTTGCGGTGATTTCCCGAAAGGCTTCTCCTCGAGGAGAAGCTCCGGCGGAGCCGGTGATGAGGTGTGTGAGAGCAAAGGCAAAGATGTTTTTTCTCCGTCTGTTGCTTTTGTGCGGACAATCCCTCCGCCTCGCGTTCGCTCGGCACCTCCCTTTACACAAGGGAGGCCGGCGGTCTGTGGCGACGAGGTGCATAATAGCACAAACCGTCTTTATGATGTGAAGTCGAACAATATCTTGCCTCTCCCCCCGGGAGAGGTGCCGAACGCAGTGAGGCGGAGAGGGGCTCCCGGCACGCAAAAAAGCCCCGCGGGGCGGGGCTTTGCGGTTTTCGGTTGTGTCGTTATTCCGCCGGATCGAACACGAGGGTCATCCTGAGCATCGAAATAGCGGTATCGCGCAGGTTTTTCGGGTCTCCGGCGACCGATTTGACTTCGATCTCATAAATGTAGCCGTCGTATCCCGAGGCGAAATAGTAGATCGTCCCGTTGTTGCAGGTGTACCAGGTGCGGCCGTTTATCGTTTCCTCGACAAACGGCGTGACGCCCTGGGATTTCGCGGGCTTCGAGTCCTCGGAAACGTACTGTCCGACGGTTTTGTCGCCGAGACCGGATACCTGAATATTGATGTCGACGCCTGGCTGTCCGAGATCATCGGTGTAGAACTCCCAGACGCCGAGCAGACCGCTGTACGGATTTTTGACGGTGCCCTCGGGGATCTCGAACCAAAGATCGTAAACGTTCGTTTCCTCGCCGCCGGCCGACGGATGAGCGACGTGCTCGCCTCCCTCGCCGCCGGGGTCTTTTTCCGTCTCGGCGACCGTTTCATTGCCGGACGGCCGGGGCGCGTCCGTCTCGTCCGAGCCGCCGAGGATCGAGCCGAATATCTTTTTGTAAATGCCGAAGCATCCCGTGAGGGATATGAGCAGCGCGGAAACGACGAGCAGCGCCGCGGCTTTTCGTAAAAGTTTCATTTTTGAATCTCCTGTTTTACGTTATTTCGGAATTTCGGACGGCTTTTCGCCCCGCCGCGGGGCGCCTTTGGGCCCCCTTGTGTAAAGGGGGCTGTCACCGGAGGTGACTGAGGGATTGTTTTATCTGTGGCAAAGATATAATAATCCGTCTGTTGCTTTTGTCCGGACAATCCCTCCGCCTCGCGTTCGCTCGGCACCTCCCTTTCCACAAAGGAGGCTTTCGTTTTACGTTGCGGGGCGCCCCGCCGCGCCGCGGGGTCACCAGGTCTTTTTGCTGTTCGCGAGCCACTCGACGACGTCGGTGGTCTCGTAGGCGGGACCCCAGGACGCGTGGTCGCAGGGCATGAAGGTGGTGAGAGACGCGTGTCCGCCGCGTTCGTTAACGGCGTTCACCATTTTGCGCGACTCGCTCGGGTCGACCACGTCGTCGTTTTCGCCGTGAAAGGCGCGTATCGGCGTTTTAAGGTCGCCGGGGACGAGCCACGGTACGCCGCCGCCGCACACCGGAGCCGCCGCCGAGAACATTTCGGGGTAGTTTATGACCTGATCCCACGTGCCGTATCCGCCCATGCTGAGCCCGGTTATCGAGATGCGGTCGGGGTCGGCGTTGTATTTTTCGGCCGCCTGAAGGATCGCCTCGTGAAGCTCTGACGTGAGCATCGTCCAGTACTGATCCAACGCGCACTGCGGATTGAAGGTTATGACCCTCAGCCCGTGCCAGCACGGGTCGGCGGCGAAGAGCTTTGCCATCGGGTTGGAGCAAAGCAGCTCAAAATCGTCGCCCCGCTCCCCGGCGCCGTGAAGGAACACGATCATCGGCAGTTTTTCTTTCGCCGGATCGAAGTCCGGCGGGGTCGTGACGAGGGCCTTGAGCGTGACGGGCTTGCGCCCCGACGATACGAATTTCATTGTTTCTGACATAATTGCCTCCGGTGAGATGACTTGTATAAATTATATCAAATCGGAGTGAAAAAGTAAAGACGAAAATGCGTTCTTCCGCGGGGCGTTGTCCCGTCGCCTCCCGCCTCGGCGGGGCTTTTTGCGGCGATCGGATTTTAACAAGTTGACATGAAGTTTGAAGAAAAAAATTTTTGCACTCAGAAAAAAGTATTGACATACAAATAAAATGTGCTATAATGTAATCATCCTATTATGATCGGAGGCAAAAGCCATGAAAATCTCTCGGTCTTTCACACGCTCATTCAGACGCATACATTTGAAGAAATGTATAGCAATTCTGCTTGTCTTTCCTTTGCTTTTGCTGATTTCCTCGTGCATTTCCGAAAAAACCGTAGAGCAGCACAAAAAGATTAACGACGCCGAGCCTGCCTCGGGCGGTTTCGTTTTTTCGACCGACAAAGAAAATAACGCAAAGCTTAACGATCGCTATGAAGAACTTCGCGCAACGGCAACTTTCAAACTCGCAGAAAGAGCGTGGGAAAAAGCAGAACAAATTTTTGCCGAGGGAAAGGATGTAACGGTCAAATCAGACTTTGAATTCTTTAACCTTCTCCGTATGTATGCGAACGAAAACACTGATTTTTCGGAAGCGAACAACAGCATAACGGTCAAATGCCCTGCTTCGGGGGTAAACGGTAAAATGATACTGTTCATCTCTGTGCTTTTGGACGAAAACGCAGAATCATGCTTTTATGACAAACCCCTCGCAGAATTCATTGCAAATCCGGCAACCAACTTTTTCATGAACGTTCCGATTGAAATCTGCGCCGATGCGCCGCTTGAAGCACTCGGCCTGCCGGATTATTCGTCGCTGCGGTTGCTCGGCAAACTGTACGATGCGGCGGAGTTCCCGGAATTCAAATCGGAATATGAAACGCTTGATAAATACAGAGCGGACAAAAAATGGGCGGATGATCTTTTCCGGAACGGATACGGCTCTGCCGTGGAACAGGCCTTCAACAGAGAGAAAAGTTATTCGTATAACGGCGTTATAGCCGAGATCGCCCCCGGAGAACATTATATAAACGTCAGAAACGGACTTTTGTTCGGCGTAACTATAGACCTTTCGTCAGAAGAACCCTTTGAGACAATTCCTCAGCTCAGTTTAACACCGTCTTATTGATGCGTCGGATAAGAAACAAACAATCCCTTTGCCGCGTTCGTATAAGTCGACTTATGACAAAGCCCCGCCTCGGCGGGGCTTTTTTCTTGCGTTGAAAGGCTTCCCCTCAAGCGGAAGGCTTCGCGGAGTTTGCCGCAGGACCGGCAGGAAGACGCCCTCCCGGTTCGCCTCCGGCGCACGACGGCGTCCGGCAGAAAAACGGTTCCCGCTCGATCGCGTACTCAAAGGCGTCGAGCGTGTCGATGTCCGACGTCCCGTCGTCGAGCCGGGATATCCCCTCGCCCCATCTCGCGCCGCAGAGCGCGTCCGAAAGGGTTTCGGCGTCATGAGTGAGAAAGAGCTTCGAGCGGTTTATGAGCGAGAGCACCCCGGCGATCCTCTCTGAGATCCTGCGCTTTATCGCGCCGCGCAGCGTCACGCCCGCCCCGTCCGGCGAGCGCGACATTTCCGTCCTGAGCGAGCGGATGAGTATCGGCTCGGCGTTGTCACAGTACACGGTGACCGGCTCGTCCGCTTTCCTCACCGCAGAGAGGAACGCCGAGAACCTTACGCTGAGCGCCTCGAAATCAAGATCGAAGCGCACGATCTCCGCCCGGACGCACCATACCGCCCCCCGGTCCCTGTCGGGTCGGCAGGCGACGAAGGCCGTCCCGCTCTTTGTCCCTCCGAAGTCGACGCCGAGAACGAGCGGCAGGCCGTCCGGCACGTCGTCAGAGAAGTATTTGAGGGGATCGGCGGCGAACCGCGCGTAGATCAGCCCTTCGGGGCATACCCACCGCCCGAGGATGTATCTGTCGTAAAACGGCGTCCCCTCGTATTCCTTTTTCAGCGATTCGACGAACTCGCGGGAGAGCTCCGGGTTGTCGTCGATGACGTATTCCTGAAGGAAGACGTCGGCGCCGCTCTTCAAAAACCGGCGGAACCAGTGCCCCGGTCCTGAGGGGTTGCAGGTCCCGTCAAAGACCGAGCCGGGGAGGTCGAGGCGGGATTTGAGCATCTCGAAGACCTCTTCGCTCCACGAGGTTATCTCGTCGCCGTAGGCGTAGGCGACGGAGCAGCCGCGCAGCCGCTCGGCCTGATCCGCCTTGCCCGCCCCGATGAGCCAGCATTTTCTCCCGAAAAGCTCGACCGTCCCCGAATCCGACGGGATGCCGACGAGATCGTCGCCCCATATCCTCCGCATAGGGTCTATCACGTTGCGGACGAGCGTGCCGACCGTGTACCCGAGGAGGACGACGATCCCCTCGTCGGGACATTTTCTTATCCTCAGCGGGATGACGAAAAAATCGCAGTAGGTCTTCCCGGAGCGCACGGCGCCGGACTTTACGTTCCAGCGCCGCGGGGGAGCTTTAAGATATCCGATCTGTTTTTCCGTGAGCAAGGTTTTCCACAGCTTTCAACACTTTCCGCCGGAGTTTTCAACAGAAAAGACGTGGGTTCCGGCGGGTTTTCCACAGAGTTTTCCACAGCAGTCACAGACCGAGGCAGCCGCGTATCTGGCTTATCACGAAGACGAGCGCGTCGCAGAGGTCGGAGGGCACGGGGAGCTCCTCCCCGAATATGCGCCGCGCCGAGCCCTGTCCGAGGAGACCGTCGAGCATGTCGCGGAGGACCGCCGAGACCGCCTCGGGGCGGTAATCGTCGGCTGCCGGGCGGTTCAGAAGCTCCTCTTCCTCGTTGAGCTTTTTGAAGATCAGGCGGAGCTTCCCGAGCGTCCCCGCGTTTATTCTGATATCGAAATTGACGTCCCCGAGCCGCATTTTCAGCGATCTGCCGCTGATCTCGAGCGTGTCTTTTCTGCATTTTGCAGCGTTCATTTTTTTCTCCTTTCGGTTTTCGGTTTTTACCGGGAAATGATTCCCGTCGCCTTTATGTGCCTCATGCGGCGGCTCCCGCGGGAACAGACGACGACCGAGGTTATCTCGAAGACCCCGGGGGAGGAGACGGCCGGCGCGCCGTTCCTCCCCGTGTTCCGGAAGGTGAAGCCGTCGCCCGGCCGCACCGTGAAGCCGCCCGAGGGCGGCGCCTCTTCGTCCCAGTCTCCCGGGCTGACGTAAAACGCGTCGCGCACGCCGGAAAGCGGGATATAGAGCGTCGCCGTGTCGAGATCCTTCCCGAACGAACAGTCGACCTTAACGCGCGGCACGTCCCTGACGGCGAAGGATCCGCCGCATTTTATATACAGCCGCGCCGTGTCGTCGAAATACGCGAGACTCACTGATACACCGCCCTTCCCATATACCCGCCGCGGGTGAGTATCGCGAGCGTGAGCCCGGATACCGGTATCCCCCCGACGGAATAACACCTTTTCTCGTTCGAGACGTAGGGCGTTCCTATCGAATAGTCGCCGAGCCGCTCGTCGATCCCAGAGGTGACGGTCGCCATTCCGCTGAGCGCGTCGGGACCGCCCTGCCCGAAGAGGGTCTCGGCCTCGTATGCCGCCGCGAGCTTTATTTCCTCAGTCACAAGACCTACCGGCTTTGTGACTATCGCGTCGATGACGTGAGAGGCGGCCGCCGCGAGGGAGGGAAACTCCGTTTCGGGGATCTCCCTCCCGCCGAACCCGGTCAGATACCAGTCGTAGTCGATATAGACTCTGTATTCCACGTCATCTCCTCCTGAAAAATCCTCCGGGTTTCCGGTCCGGCTCTTCCGTCAGCGTCTCGGCGGCGAAGAAGGGACAGTTCTTCTGCCCGGTCAGCACGGCGTCGGGGTTTTCCCTGACGAGCTTTTCGACCTCGGAGACCGGGTCGGGCGCCTCGGAGGCGAGCCGCCTGACCGCGTATCTCGCCATCGCCGAGCTGAACACGTAGGAATCGAGAGCCGCCTCGAGCCGCGCGTCGCCGAGCGCCGCGTTTATCTCCGCAAGACGTCTGTTTTCGCGGCGGAGCGCCTCGAGCTCGCCGTTCAGATCATAATTGTCATCCGTTCCGTTCGTTCCGTTCGTCATGTTTTCTCCTTTCGTCATCTCCGGCGTCTTTTCCGGCCCTGTATGTGTGTGTTTTTCCGTCCGTCAGCCCGTCGCCGTACGTGACGGTGATCCCGGTCTCCCCGGGCTTCCGTCCGTCGTAAAGGGTCCCGAAAACGTCGAGCGCGTACCGCAGACCGTCGAGGGCGGAGAAGAACCCCTGCCTGACCCTGTCGGCGAGGGAAAAGGTCTTCTGCCTCGTCGATCTGACCTCCGTCGCCGATCTCGGAACGGCGGCGGGATCCGAAAACGTCCCTCTCGCGAGCCCGACGGCGTCCTCGTAATGGATGAGAAGCCGGTCGAGCCCTCTGATATAGGAGGCGTCCCTCAGCTCGGGGTTGTATATCCTGAGAAGGTCGCTCTGGGAGGAGCAGGCGTCGAGCATGTTGGTCCGCCAGAGGCGCTCCTTTCCCTGCGGGAGCTCGGGCTTGCCGTCGCGCCCGACCCGGAAGGCGTCGACCGACGCGTCTATCGCGAGCTCGCCGCCCTCGTATTCCCAAGTCAGTCGGTCGAACTGCTTTTCTATCTCCGCGATGAGCTTTGCTCCCCGGTGAAAGAGCGGCGCGCCGTCCTCCGCCGCCGTAAAGACCGAGAAAAGCGGCGCGCGGACGTTTTTTATGACGGTTTTCGGGGACATCTTCGACCATTCGGGGACGTCACGGAGAAGGGCGCATTCCGTTTTTCCCGTGGCGAGGTCCTCCGACGTGACGAAGTTCGTCACGGTGTAGGTCCCGTCGTTCCCGAGCTCGTGGAGCTCTCTCCTCAGGTAAAATCTGCCGTTTCTGACGGCGCCGGAGACGAACTCCGTGAGGAGGGGCGTCCCAGAGGGGCTTTTCGCGAGCACCCGGAACCTGTCCGGCCCGACGGCCTCGATCCCCGTTCCGCCGTACGGAGAGCGCCTGAACGGCTTGAGCGCAACCTCCCCGAGCCGGCAGGCGGTCTCGATCGATCCCCTCAGCACCCGGACGGCGTCTGAAGGGGCGGGACCGCTTATTTCGATCCCGAGCTCCGAGAGGACGAGCCGCGAGATCTCCGAGCAGGTCGCGGCGGCGACGCCGAGCCGTTCGTTTTCGAGCAGCAGGGCGTCGGCCGCGCGTTCCGGCGGGAGATACGGGAGGGGAGGCGGCGCGGCACAGAAACCGTTACCGTTCCTCATGTTTCAAACCCCGTCAGGCCTGAGGAAGGACGAAGGACAGCCCCTGATATCTGTTTTCAAGCACGAAAACGTCTTCGAAGCTCTCTTCGTAGTAAACGTATTTTCCCCCTGTCGCCGCGGTCGGCTCGTCGAGGCAGGCGAACTGATAGGAAACGGGGGTGATCACGCTGTCGGGATGGACGAGGAACATCTGTATCTGCTCGGTGTCGCCGGCCGGCTCCACCCCGTCCGTCAGGTCGTAGGACGTTTTGAGATAGAGCGAGGGGACCTCGACGACCTTCACCCCGTCGATCGAAAGCACGTCGCGATCGAGACCGGTTCCGCTCACGAGGCGGTTTCCCCCGGAGCTCTTCTTGATGAGGTTCTTCACGGCGGGCGTGACGTAGAGCACTCTGCCGCTCACCGGGACGAGCGCCTCGGTCATATCGGCCATCATTCCGTCGAATACCGTCATGACGTTTTCGGGGGTCAGGGTCTGCCGTCTGACGACCCCGCCGAGCTCCATGAAATCCTCGAAAAGCTTTGAGACGAGATAGGCGTCCATTTCGGGAAACTTGCGCTCGTCGTTGTAGACCCTCGTGATGTTCTCTATCGAGGCGGCGCCGTTCGTCTGATCGACGTCGGCGGGGTGGATGAGCGTCGACCAGCAGCGCTGGTTCGACAGGGTCTTTTCCTCCCATCTGTTCTCATAGTTGCGGCCGAGCTCCGGAAGGACGTCGCGGGATGCCGAGCCGCGTGGCGCGACCGTGATCACCGGGAGCTCGATCTTTTTGCCGCCGCTGAAACGGAATCTGCCGTTGTTCGGGGTCGCGTAGAGCGCGCCGTAATGGAGGGCGTAGGGAAACGCCTGGGCGAGGGCGGCGGAATACTCCGACGCGTAGTTGATTCTGTTCATGTTTTTCTCCTTTGTTTTTTGATTTCGTTTGTTTCGCGTCCGTTTCCGCCCGGCCGGCGCGTTCCCGGATCGCGGAATTATTATATTGCGGTTTCCCCGGAATGTCATCTCAGATTTTTTGCCCGGTTTTCGCACGTTTTTTTCACGCAATTCACGGTTTTTTTACCTTCGGGTGTTGCCCCGGACGGTAAAATCTGATATAATAATACCGGTCGGCGGGCTTCGCAGGAGCTTCGCGGCGCCGGCCGGCGAAAAATCAACAAGGCAGGTCGAACCATGAAAATCATCATCACAGGACGCCAGATCGACGTTGATGAGGACCTCAAGTCCATAATCACAAAGAAGGTATCGAGACTCGACAAGTTTTTCAGCGACGACGCCGTCGCGTACGTTACGCTTGCGAGGGAAAAGAGCGCGGAGCGCCTGGAGCTCACCGTCTCAACCGGAGGTACGCTCTTCAGAGCAGAGCAGAGCGAAAAGACCTTCCGTGACGCTCTTGATACCGATATGGATATCATAGAGCGTCAGATCAGGAAGAACAAGACCCGCCTCAGCCGCAGACTTCGCGAAGGGGCGCTTAAGACTCTCGACGCCTCCGGGGAGACCGAGGCGGCTCCGGACGATTACGTGCCGGTACGCCGCAAGACGGTCGATCTCATCCCCATGACGACGGAGGACGCCGTCATGCAGATGGAGCTTCTGAACCACGAGTTCTATATGTTCAGGAACGTCGACGACGGCCGGACGGAGGTCGTTTACAAGCGTAAGAACGGCGGCTACGGCATCCTCATCCCGTCGACGAAGGACTGAGAAGGGAGAGAACAATGAGGATCTTACGCCTTGCGGCCTGCATTGCTGGCGCGGCGGGCGTTTTATGGCTTGCCGGCATGGGCGGACTGTACGCCCTTTCAGTCGAGCCGCCGCTCACGACGGCGGTCCGGGCGGTGCTGCTCTCGCTCGCGTTTGCCTTTCCGCCGTTCCTTATATGGGAACAGGGGATTAAGATAAAAGAATTCCGCCGCCGCGTCTCGGAGCTTGAAAAAGACGCCCCGGAAAAAACCGATGCCATAACCGGAGAACCTGACAACCTGATAACCGGATAACCACCGGCGCACCGCACCCGCGGCGCGCCGTTTTTGTTTGAGCCCGCAGGACGGGCGCCCCGCTTTTTTGTTGCCCCGCTTGAAACGCACGGGGCCGACCTCCGTCTTGCCTTCCCCCGTTGTGGGGCAGGCGTGAACCCCAAAGCTCACTCCGTTCGCTTTGAGGACCCCGCCGCGGTGTCAGCGTCAGCTGACGGATGAGGTGTTAGCAATCGCATAGGGCTGTCAAACACTTAATGCGTTTCTTTCCACCTCATCCGGTCGCTCCGCGACCACCTTCTCCTCAAGGAGAAGGCTTTCAAATGCCGGCGGC
>JAFTDQ010000034.1 GCA_017454075.1 Clostridia bacterium | reverse complement strand
CGTCAACGTCAACGTCGGCGTTTATACCATCGATCCGGCCTATTCCCTGTTGCCAGAGGAAATAACTCCCCTCGTAGCTCGTCTCGTCTACATAGTGCGCAAGCCACACGCCGCTGTTTTTGACCTCGTCCGACCAGAGGATGCGCAGATAATACGGGCTGTTGTAGAGCGCCGCCTTATAGCCGCGCGACTCCGCCTCGTCTCTGAACGCGAGAAACATATCGTTGAGGTCGCGCATGCTCATTTTGTAGTCCTCGAAGTGGTAGTAGTCCTCCCAGTCGAAAAAGATCGGGAAATCGAGTTTTTCACCGTTCAGCAAGGAATACAGATACGCTGCGTTCTTCCGCACCGCCGCCGGTCCGTTCTCCTCCGAATACCAGTAAACGCCGACCTTCAGCCCCGCGGCTTTCGCGCCCTTTATGTTCTCGGCGAACCGGGGATCCTCGAAAGTGCCGTCCGCGTAACCGCCGATGCGCATTATGACGAATTCGCACCCCGCCGCGGCGACCTTGCCGAAGTCTATCTCGCCCTGCCAGCGCGAAACGTCGATACCGACCGAAGTTCCCTCCCTTTTATACGTCGCGGAAAACTCCGCGAACGTCTTCTGCGGAAGAGTCGGTGTCGGGTCGGTCGTGCCGCCGGAGCCGGCGGGCGCTGGCTCTTTGACTCTGACGTTCATCACCGAGGACGAGGCGTTGCCCGAATGGTCCTTCAGCGTCAGCGTCAGCGGATATTCCCCGACGGTCGCGGTGTCAAGCTCCCCGTCGACTGTCAGTATGACGTCCGGGTCGCAGTCGTCGATATATGAAACGTAGCTGTGGACGTCGAATCCCCACCCGACGTTCAGCGTCACGTTGGAAGCAAAATACAGGAAGAAAGGCGGCTGCACGTCGTTCGGATCGCCGGTATTTACCGGCGCGGGCGGCGTCGTGACGGGTGGCTCTTCCGTGTCCGGCTGCGTTTCGGTCGCCGCGTCGCTTTCCGTCTCCGTTTCGCTCTCCGTGTCAGTCACCTTTTCGGTTTCGGTAACCGCTCCCGTCGTCTCCGGCATCACGATAGATTCAAACGAAAAGCCCGTCGTCACCTCTGCGGTCTCGGTTCCGGTCGCCGCGCCTTCTTCGTTTTCGCCGCAGGAGGACAGAATGAGAGTGAGCGTCACGAGAAACGCGATAAGCCCCGATAAAACCTTTTTCTTCATATTCTCCCTCCGAGCGCGAATATTTTTTTCTATTCTACCATAAATAAAATCAAAAATAAACAGAAATCGACAAAAAACGCAAAATGGGAGCTGCCGCAAAAGGAATTTTGCGGCAGCCCGGATGAATTACGTTCAGTTCGACTTCGGAAGCACGCTTGCTATCGCTCCGGCAAAGCCGCTGATAGGCATAGTCTGAAGGATTATCTTGCCGGGTCCGGTCACGACGGTGTTGAAAAAGCTCTCGCCGCCGAGAAATTTGTTCTTAATGCCCCTCACGGACTGGATATCCATGGTGCAGGTGGCGTCCATCATGGCAAGATACCCCGTGTCGACGATCATCTGCTGTCCCGGCGCAAGATAGTATTCTATCGCGGTGCCGTCGATCTCGATAAACGCCGTTCCGTAGCCGGAAAGTCTCTGCATGATGAATCCTTCTCCGCCGAAGAATCCGAGGCTGAGTTTTCTCTGGAAGTGTACCGAAAGCTCGACCGTTCTCTCGGAAGCGAGAAACGCCGATTTCTGAACTATAACCGGACGGTCCGGCGTTATCTGCAAAGCGCGGATGGAGCCCGGGAAGCTCGACGCGAAAGCGATCATACCGTCGCCGCCGCGCGCCGTGTAAATGTTCTGGAACATGGATTCTCCGGAGAACATACGGCTGAAAGCCTTTCCCACGCCTCCGGCGCTCGTCTGCATCTCCATATTGGGAGACATCCAGCTCATAGATCCCGCCTCGGTGATCATGGATTCGCCGTTTGCAAGATTGCATATTACGACCGGCATCGGTTCGCCTGTGATTTGATACTGCATAGATTTTCCTCCTGTGTTATTAATAATTATTTTACCCTCTGATCCTTCCGATATAATTATATATTCCCGCAGTCAAAAAATCAAGCGGAAACGAAAAACAATAAAAAGGCAGGGGAGCGTTTCCCCTGTCTTATCAATATCGAGCGTTCTGCGAAACGATCCACTCGCCCCACATAACGTAACAGTTCCGGTTCGGATGGATGCCGTCCTCCTCCGCGTACTCCATGCGAAGCCCTCCCTCTTCGTCGTCGAGGATCGGTGTCGCGTCGAGCCAGCAGATCG
>JAFTDQ010000033.1 GCA_017454075.1 Clostridia bacterium | reverse complement strand
CTCCGACTGATACAGTTACGTTTTTGCCGTCTACCCCCGAGACAAGGACCAGCTGCAGCCCTTCCCGCTCGTTCTTTGCGAGTGTTATTGCGATCGTTTCATCCTTGCCTAAATTATCGGTAGGCTGCAGTTTCTCCGTGGCGCGGGCAAAATCAAAGGAAATATTACCGTCGTCGGTCTTCACGCCGCCCTGCGATATGACTGCGCGGTACGCCGGATACAGGAATTTCGTCGGGATCATCCTGCCGCATATTCCGATACCGACGCATACGCTTGCGATCAGAACGGCTGCCGCGGCAAGACGTACGGTTTTTCTGGCGGAAAGATGAGATATGAACAACATCAGCAGCACGCCGTACATTATAATTATCGCACTGTAGGCTATGCGGATGGCGCACTCGTTATCCGCGTATATCGTGAGCCTCGAGCCGAGATGTACTACCAGATTGATGTAGTAACTCAAGCCGAAAACAAGGATCGTGAACAACGCCGTCACGATAAGGCAGCGGACGGTCAGTCCTGTTTTTGAATAGGTCTTCTTTTCGTTGCTTTTCAGTACAAGCGCCGTCATCACGCCGACAGACGCCATACCTATTACGTAGAAAAGAGCGACGAGTATCATGTTGACCCACGGTATATAAACCGAGTGGAACAGGATCATCGACAGAACGAACACAACTGTCGTCGCCGCGCAGGCAATAAGATAAGCCGGTTTTGAACGCTTGTTTCCGGGAACCGTTTCAGACATCGGGATCCTTCTTTCATCAGATATTCCTGCGTTATTTTACACTCCGAAAACAGTAATTACAAGGGATAAATCGGCTGTTTGCGCTAATAAAACAGAAAAGAGTGATTCTGGGGATGTATTCCCGACCGAATCTTTTTGCATTTTTAAACCGAAAGCTGTTTATGCAAATCGGAAAATCTGTCGCGGTCGACGCTCCGATCCGTCGAGCGTTTTTTTACCGCAGCGATCGGAATGAATCTAAATACTTGAAAAAAATATGGATTTGTGATATATTGAAATATCTTAATGGTGGATTATATGGGATCTCATTCTCGAATTCCTCAAGAAGATGATCGCTTCCTTATCATAAGCTTTTCTTTGATAATATTGATAAACGGGGGGTATGTTCATGACAATCCGACACAGCAGGCATTCAAGAATCACGGCGTTCGTTCTCGCCGTCTGCTTCGCACTGCTTTCCTCGGTCGCGGTATCGGCTCGCGAGGACTCCGCCGCCGCGGGCGGGGCGATAACCGAGGCCGACGCGCTGAAGGTTTCCGGCGAGAAGATCGTCGACATGGCGGGGAACGAGGTCGTTCTCCGCGGGACCAATTTCGGCGGCTGGGGCATAATGGAGGATTGGTTCTGCCCGATAGAATCCCCCTCAGGTGAAAGGATCGTATATGACCGCCTTTGCGAGAGGTTCGGTCAGGATTCCGCCGATGAACTGCTTGGGATATTCAGACGCAACTGGATAACCGAGGTCGATTTCAAAAACGTAGCCGAACTCGGAATGAACGTCGTTCGTTTGCCGATATGGTACAGGAATTTCCAGTCGGACGACAACGGGACCTGGTTCCGTGACGCGAACGGCGATATCGATTTCAGCGAGCTTGACTGGATCGCCGATCAGTGCCGCAGCAACGGTCTTTATCTGATCCTCGATCTTCACGGCCTTCCCGGCTATCAGAACGACTACGATCACAGCGGCAAGTCAAAATCCATGTCGCTTTTCGACGCGACGGAACAGGGCAGGCGCAACCGCGAGATAGCCGTCGATTTCTGGACCGAGCTTGCCGCTCATTTCAGCGGCGACCCGGTAATAGCCATGTATGACCTGATGAACGAGCAGCTCGGCAGCAGCATAACGAGCGTCGACAGTCTTCGTCCGGCGATGTGGGATTTTACCGATGAGCTTTATAAAGCTATCCGCGCGGTCGACCCCGATCATATCATAACGATGGAGTGTATCTGGTCGATAGACTGCATGCCCGATCCGGCGAACTACGGATGGGAGAACGTCGTCTATCAGCTTCATTTCTACGACGTCTGGAACGG
>JAFTDQ010000032.1 GCA_017454075.1 Clostridia bacterium | reverse complement strand
CGGGAGGATTTTTCTGTATAATACAGGGCAAAGGAGAATATGATCATGGCAGATTTTTCATGGAACGGGCTCGGCTTCTCGGTCATCGACGGGATCGCCTGCCTTACGGAATTCGGCGGCTGCGAGTCGTCCCGCGGGTGCGTGCTGCCCGCGATTTCACAGATTCAGATCGAGGGCGAGCATAAAAACTCCCATTGCGGGAACAAGGTCACCCGTTCGTCGGAGGAGAGGCGGCTGAAATACGTATCGCACGAAGCGTCTGACGGCGTTCTCACGGTATTATCCCGCTCGGAGCTTGTCGAAACCGAGGTCATATACGAATACCTCGGCGGCGCATACGCCGTCAGAACGAAGGTCACGAATATATCGGACGGCGAGACTGTTCTCGAGTACGTATCGTCCCTGTATCTTGCGGGGATCGGCGGCTCAGACCCCGACGAAAACAGGATCTTTCTGTATACTTTCCCTCAGGGGCATCACAGGGAATGCCAGCCGAGACGTCTTTCGCTTTACGATCTCGGCATTTACACCAAGGGAAATCCGGGACAGAACAGGATAACCGTCGGGAACGTCGGCGGATGGTCGAGCAAGGAATATCTCCCGCAGCTCATTATCGAGGACGAGAGGAACGGCGCGTTCTTCATGTGTCAGATCGAAAGCAACAACTCGTGGTATTCCGAGATAAGCGACGACGACGGGCGTATTTATCTTTATACCGGCGGCGCGCGCGAATGCTTCGGTTCGTGGAATAAAAAGCTCAAGCCGGGCGAAAGCTTCGAGACCGTACGCACGGCCTTTGCCTTCTCGGATTCTCTCGACGGCGTTGTCGGAAAGATGACGGAATACCGCCGGGAGGTCGCGGGATACAGCCGGGATGACCGCGGGCTGCCCGTGATTTATAACGAATATATGCACTTTTCGTGGGATTCCCCGACCGAGGAAAACACGAGGGCCGCGGCGCCCGTCGCCGCGTCGTGCGGGGTAAAATACTACGTTATCGACTGCGGCTGGCACAATGAGGAGCCGGGGAGCGAGGTATATCCCTACGTCGGACAGTGGATAGAGAGCAAGGCGCGGTTCCCGCACGGGGTAAAACAAACGCTCGAATATATAAAATCCCTCGGAATGAAGCCTGGGCTGTGGATCGAGCCCGAGATAATAGGCGACAGATGCTCCGATATGCTCTCATACTACGGCGACGGAGATTTTCTCACCCGGGGAGGGAAGAGGATACACGTCATGGGGCGGTATTTCCTCGATTTCAGGAGCCGGCGCGTGAGGGGATATCTCACCGAGACTATCCGCAGGATGACGGAGGACTACGGGGCTGAATATATCAAGTTCGACTATAACGAGGAGCTCGGCGTCGGATGCGACGGCGGGGACAGTCCCGGAAGCGGTCTCGAGGACGCCGCCCGCGCCTTCCTTGACTGGGTCGATTCGGTCAGGAAACTTCACCCCAGAGTCGTTTTTGAGGCATGCGCCTCCGGCGGGATGAGGATGGACGGGCAGACCCTGCGGCATTTCTCGCTCGTCTCGACGTCCGATCAGATCGATTATCTCAAATATCCATATATCGCCGGGAACATTCTCTCAGCAGCGATCCCCGAGCAGGCGGCGGTGTGGAGCTATCCCGTCGCGGCCGGCAGGAAAAACGAAGATATAAGCCGGGAATGCGTCGTCATCAACATGGTGAACGCCCTCCTCGGGCGCATACATCTCGCGAGCCGCCTCGCCGAGCTTGATGAAAGCAAGCTTGCGCTCGTAAAAGAAGGCGTGGAGTATTATAAGTCCCTCACCGAGGCGAAGAAAAAGGCGCTTCCTGTCTTCCCGTTCGGATTCACGAAATTCGGGGAAAAGCACGTCTCGGCGGGATTTAAGAGCGGCGGGAAGCTTTATCTCGCTGTCTGGAAGCTCGGCTCTGACGAGATCCTTACCCCTGCGCTGCCGGCGGGATACGATTTTGCCGACGCGAGGATCGCGTATCCGAAGGACAGCCGGGCGGAGCTGATAAAAGATGCGGCCGGTTCGCTTTACGTGAGGTTTTCCGGCCGCGAGGACGCCGTGTTCCTTGAGATCGATCTGCGATAACAGACCCCGATTTTCACGTTGCCGCCGTCTCGGCAGTACAGTTCAATGCGGAAATGACGTATTGACGGCGGATCCGTCCGCAATGGAACTTATGAAAAAGTGCGTGGACAAATATCACCATTATCCGGAAGAAATGAATCCAAAATATCGCTGGGACAACCAATTCTGCAACCAGGTGGTCGATCTGATCGAAGTGTTAACCGCTTTTGTCAGGTTTGGCGACGAGTGTGAAATACAGCTGCCTCCCCGGAGCGCAGCGCCTATTTGCCCGATCCTATATTGCTCAGACTGACGGAAAACAAAAATGGCGTGAGCATGATTAAACCTTCGTATCTATAAGTTTTTAATCAAATAGATTCGCCCGCCCGGGTTGTCCCGGGCGGGCGATTTGTTTAAACAGATAATATATTTTTCGGCGGACGTATCCGCCGTGAACTGCAAAGCTGTTCTATATAAAATCTATCTTCTCCGGCTTGAAGAAGCCGGTTTTGATTTTCCGGCACTTGACAGAAATCAAAATGCGTGATAAAATATAATGATAAGATTTTTGTCTGTGAAAGGGGGATATCATGACGTTCGACGCGGACGAGATATGGGATATCGAGGATCTCATTCCCAAAAAGAAAAAACCGGCAAAGCCGAGATATTCCTTTGACACGGATACCGTTGAGATTTCCTTCGGCTCCGACGGGGAAAAGCAGTCCGAGGCTATCCCTCCGGAGCCGCCCGTACCGCCGCAGCCGCCCGTCCCTCCGGCACCAGACCTGAGATCCGGCGACCGGCTCGCCGCCGCGCGCGCCGCCATGCGGAGCGCAGAGCTTAAATACGCCGAGCGCGACGCCGACCGAAGGATAAAAAGGGAAATGTCGACGGAGGGAGGCGCGGATATCCCCTTCCGGGAAAGCGCGTCCTACGGCGCCGGAACGTCCCCGCTCCCGCCGGAACCGCCCGTGATATGCTATTCTCCCGAAAACGCGTTCATAAAAAAGGCGGAGATACTCCCCTGGCCTACGAGATTTTCGTTCAGAGAGAGATTCCGCGAGGACGCCGTGAGATTTTTCGGCAAAAGCGCCCGGGACGCCGGGTTTTCGGATTATTTCTCATATTCTCCGGGGTACAGCCAGCTGACGGATGCGCAGGCGTCGTATTATCTTTTCTGGCGCGAAAAGGTCAGACACGGGGAATACCCGAGGACGACGGCCTCGTACATCACGCTTTTCATTTCCGAGACCGTCAATCTTCCGGAGCTCGTACCTCCCGAAACGGGAATAAAATACCTCTGCGGGATATATGAAAACTACGCCGCGGGATTCGAGACCGTGCGGAAAGAACTTCCGAGATGGATACTCGATTACTGCTTAATAAACCGCGTAAAGCCGGTCGACGGCTTCGCGCTTTACGATTCGGCTCGCGTCGACGGGGAGCTTGCCGCGCTCCTTGGGGGATTTGACACGGGATCCGATCCCATCGTCAGGGCGGTAGTCTCCGCCTCGTCCCATTCGTATACCGAGAGCCGGGTCCTGACGGACGAAAACAGGAAAATATTTGAAAAATACGTGCCGGAGGCCGTCTCTTACACCGTAAAAAAGGCGATCGAAAGCGGCGCGAGGCCGTTTTCAAAGGACGACCGCGCTTGGATAAGCGTAAGGACCGGAGAACGCCCGTCGTATTCGGGACTCGTCTGTTCTTACGGGAGCAAGAGAGTCATTAGAACCGAGACCGTCACGGTCCTCCGTTCGCCTGAGCTCTGCCACGCCGTGGGCGACGTCACGAAGTACGCGGAAAACCGCGTGCGCTCCATGCTCGCTATAAAAAACAGATATCACATTTCGCAGCTGACTCCGGAGCTGAAGGGCTTCACCGACGAGTATTTCGCGAAAAACTCGGCCGGGATGGCCTCAGCGGTTCCCGTGCCGGAGTACGAAAAATACTACGACGCCGTGGAAAGCGAGCTGTCGGCGGAGCGCGCTGCCGAGATTGAAAACGCAGCGTGGCTCACGACTGATATGCTCACGTTTGACGAAGAGCCGGAGGAGATCGCCGACGAGCCCGAAAAGCCCGCCGCGGACGAAATCCCGGGACCGGGCGAGGACGACTAGTCCGCGCTGCGCGCGGCGCTCGGCGGACCTGCGGAGTTTTCCGCAGAGGGCAGAAGGCTCGGGATATTCCCGGAGGCGCTCGCCGACCGGGTGAACGGGATATTTTTCGACGCGTTCGGCGACAACGTCGTCGACGCCGTGGAGGACGGATTTGCAGTGACCTTCTATGCCGACGAGGTCGGGGAGTTCCTCGAGCGCGCCGGCAAAAACCGAGGATAACGATTTATGGAAGAAAAAACAATTCCGAAAAGAATATTGAGTTCGCTTCTCGGCTCGCTTTCCGCGGGGGTCGTTCCGAGGATAGGCGCGCCTTATATCGCGATCGGCCGCGACAGCGAGGTGACCGCTCTGCTCGGCGATCTCGGAGTTATCGCCGAGGGCGGATCGTCCATGAGATTCATCATAGGGAGATACGGAAGCGGAAAGTCGTTCCTTATGCAGCTCATGAGGGGATACGCGCTCGAAAGGGGCTACGTCACCTGTGACTGCGATCTTTCCCCCGAAAGGAAACTTTGCGGCGGAAAAGGCGGCGGGCTCAACACCTACCGCGAACTTATGAAAAATCTCGCCGTTAAGACCTCCCCCGAGGGAGGGGCGCTTCCCGTGATCCTATCTCGCTGGCTCTCCTCCGTAAGGACGGAGACGGCCGCCGACGGCTCGTTCGGAAGTCCGGGTTCGGAGCAGTTTTCGCGGGAGATAAGAAAAAGGATATACGAGACCCTCGGGCGGCTCGAAAGCTCGGTCGGAGGGTTTGATCTTGCCTATGTCGCCGGGAAATACTACGAAGCATCTGAAAACGGCGACGACGCCCTCAAATCATGCTGCATGAGGTGGTTCAGAGGAGAATACACGACACGGACGGAGGCGCGCGGAGAGCTCGGCGTCGGCTCGATCATCGACGACGACTCATGGTACGATTTCATGAAGCTCTGGTGCGCTTTCTTCCGTGAACTCGGATACCCCGGGCTTGTCATGTTTATCGACGAGTGCGTGAATCTCTATAAGATAACGAACAGGATCGGAAGAGAAAACAACTACGAAAAGATTCTTTCGATCTTCAACGACACCTGCCAGGGTCGCGCTCCCGGGCTGGCCGTCATTATGGGAGGAACTCCGCAGTTCCTTGAGGACAGCAGACGCGGGCTTTTCAGCTACGAGGCGCTCCGCTCGCGCCTTTCGGACGGGCGGCTCGTCGCAGACGCCGGATTCGTCGATACGATGGGTCCGGTCCTGAGACTTAAAAAGCTGTCGGGAAACGAGCTTCTCGCGCTCGTTTCGAGACTGACAAAGCTCCACCGCATGTATTACGGATGGGAGCCGCGGGTGACTGAAAAGGACGAAATAGACTATATAAACGAAATGACGTCGCGCGTGGGCGCCGACACGCACATCACCCCGCGCGAGATAATACGCGAGTATCTCCAGGTTCTGAACGTCCTGTATCAGAATCCCGGCGCAAAATTCGGTGACATCGTCGAATCGCGTAAGGCGACGGTCACGGCGGAGAACGCCGGCGATCTGTTCTCGATAGACGACATCGACATATAAGGAAACGAGATGGCAAACAGTAAGAAAAAGAAGAAATCTCCCGCGCCCGGCCGGGCGCAGGAAAAAAACTCAAAAGCGAGACAGGCCGCGGTAAAGTCCGCGCCGGGCAATCCGGCGGATCACGTCGCTTGGCCGATCGCGCTTTTTGCGCTCGCGCTGTTTACGGCGATAAGCTACGTCAACGTCGATACCGGCGCGCTCGGCGGGGCGATCTCGTCGTTTTTCCGCGGTATGGGCGGGGCCGCCTGCTTCGCGATACCGGTTCTCTGCATTATCGCCGCCGTGAGGTGGAGAAAATGCGCGAGGGAAGGAAAACTCGCCGGGCTGTGTCTGAGTCTCGGGTTTTTCTACGTGACGCTCGGAGTCCTTCTCCACGTCTGGACCGGAGGGATCGCCGAAGAATACAGTATAATAAAATTGTGGGAACAGGGGACCGTCCTTGTCGGGGGCGGAGTTTTCTGCGGAAGCTTCGGATTCCTTTTCTTGAAGCTTCTCGGGGTCGTTGTCGTCAATATAGTCGGCATCCTGCTCCTGATCCTGCTTGCGCTCTCGTCGGTCGGGATAACTCCGGCCGCCGCCGTGACCTCGATATCAGCGGCCGTTAAGAAGGCCGCCGCGAAGCGCCGTGAAGAGAGAGAAGGTTCGGGCGAGGACGCCTATCAGAAAGAGCTCGCCAAACAGAAGAAGTCAGTCCCCGTAAGGGAAAACAGGGCCGCGGGAGAACCGGAGCAGAGAAGACCGCGCCGGCGCTGGTTCGGCTCGGCGGGCGACGATGAATACGAAAACAACACGAAACGCCGTCCCAAGTTCAACGCCGACGTCGACGTCGACGTCGGATACGACGAAGACGAAGGATATGAAGACGGCGGTGAAAAGGATGATGGCGACAACCTCGTCGAGATCCTTGAAAAATACAAACAGAAGGAAAGGGCCGCCGTTTCGTCAGAAACTCCGCCCGAGGAAGAGGACGACGATCCTCCGCCCTTTGAAATCACAGGAACTGCGCCGAGGCATACGACCGGGAAGAAGCCCGGGATGCCCATGAAGGCGCCTGAAGGGGAAGAGGAAACGGATGACGACGGGCAGCTCATCTCGGCCTCCGAGGCGGATATGCTCAACAGATTCGCGAAGGAACAGGCGGCGAAGGAGAGCGAAAAGAACGGCAGAATGAAGGGCAAGGCCGGGGCCGGCTACCTCGGAGACGAAAAGGACGAAGAACCCGCCGCGCCCGAGCCGAAAAGGGAATACGTCTTCCCGCCGGTGTCGCTCCTCAAATATGATCTGACCCCGAGAAATACCGACATAAGCGAGGAACTGACGACGAACGCCAACAAGCTGGTCGAGACGCTCCGCACCTTCAAGGTCGAGACGCGCCTCGTCGACGTTTCGCGCGGACCGGCGATAACGAGATATGAGCTCGCCCCGAAGGAGGGCGTAAGAGTCAAGCAGATCTCAAATCTTGTCGACGACATAGCGCTGAACCTCGCCACGACGGGCGTAAGAGTCGAGGCTCCGATACCCGGCAAGGCGGCGGTCGGCGTCGAGGTCCCGAACAAAACGGTATCGACGGTCTATCTGAGGGAGCTCATCGACACCGAGACCTTCAGAAAAGCGTCCTCGCGTCTCACGGTCGGGCTCGGGATGGACGTCGCCGGCGACCCCGTCTATCTTGACATCGAAAAAATGCCTCACCTGCTTATCGCCGGCGCTACCGGTACCGGTAAATCGGTGTGCATCAACTCGATTCTCACGTCGCTGCTCTACAAGTCTGCGCCGGAAGACGTGAAATTCATACTCATCGATCCGAAATTCGTTGAATTCTCGGTTTACAGCGGTCTGCCTCATCTGCTCGTTCCCGTAGTGAGCGATCCCAAAAAGGCGGCCGGCGCCCTCCAGTGGGCGGTGACGGAAATGGAGCGCAGATACTCCTCGGTGATAGGCGCCGCCGGAGTCAGGAACATCAGTTCCTACGATTCCATCTGCGCGTCTGAGCCGTGGCGCGAGCGCCTTCCGAGAATTGTTATCGTTATCGACGAGCTGGCAGATCTCATGATGACTGCTCCCGACGACGTTGAAAACTCAATATGCCGCATCGCGCAGAAGGGGCGCGCAGCCGGGCTTCATCTCATTCTCGGTACGCAGAGACCTTCGGTCAACGTGGTCACCGGTCTGATCAAGGCAAACGTTCCGTCAAAGATCGCCTTCCGCGTGTCTTCTCAGACGGACTCGCGAGTGATCCTCGACATGGCGGGCGCGGAAAAACTGATAGGGCGCGGCGATATGCTCTACGCCCCCATGGGATCTTCCAAGCCGAGGCGCGTACAGGGCGCGTTTGTCGAGAGCGAGATAGAATCCATAGTGGAATTCATAAAATCGCATAACGGGGACGAACCGGAATACGACGAATCAGTCATCGAATCGATCGAGCGCAACGCGGCGGCGTGCGGCAGCAAGAAGGGCTCCGGCGGCGGTGCGACGCCCGTCGAAGAGGACTCCGAGGGCTCGGATCCCATGCTCAGGCAGGCGATCGAGCTCGCCGTTGAGTCGGGAAAGATATCGACGTCGCTCATACAGCGCCGGCTCTCGCTCGGATACGGCAGAGCCGCTAAGCTCATCGACGAGATGGAGGCCAAGGGCATCGTCAGCGGACCGGACGGGCAGAAACCGCGTTCGGTACTCATTTCAAGACAGCAGTATCTTGAAATGTACGTCTCGCGCGGCGAGGACCTCTGAGAAAGGAACACAAATGGCAAAGAAGGAAATCAATCCCCGTCTCGGAAAGACGGGAGGACAGGCGGTCCTCGAAGGCGTTATGATGCGCACCGGCGAGAAATACGCGACGGCGGTCAGAAACGTTGACGGCGGAATATCGGTGAAAGAGGGCGCATTCGTTTCGCTCCGCAAAAAGAGCAGGATCGCAAAGCTCCCGCTGATACGCGGAGTCGTCTCGTTCGTCGAATCGCTGATTTTCAGTTATAAGACCCTCTCCGAGTCGATCGAGCTCTCGGGGATAGGGGACAGCACCGAGCCGGAATCGAAATTCGACAAATGGCTCACCGAAAAATTCGGCGATAAGCTTATGAAGATAGTCACGGTTATCGGCACGGTGCTCGGCGTGGTGCTTGCCGTCGGGCTGTTCATTCTCGTTCCGACCGCCATAACGTCGCTTATCGAAAAGCTGACCGGCGCCGATCTCGGGATCTGGAAGAACGTCATCTCGGGCGTCATCAAGATCATAATATTCATTCTCTATATGCTCATAGTTTCGCTTCAGAAGGATATAAGACGCGTGTTCGAATATCACGGTGCTGAGCACAAGACGATATATACTTACGAGAAAAACGAACCGCTCACGGTCGAAAACGTAAAGAAGGGCTGCCGCTTCCATCCCCGCTGCGGGACGAGCTTTATTTTCGTCATTCTCCTCATCAGTATAATGGTGAGCGTCATAGCGAACTTCTTCGTCAACACCTGGAGCTCCGTGCCTCTCCAGTTCTTGACGAAGCTTTTGCTCCTTCCCGTCGTGGTCGGGATAGGTTTCGAGTTTCTGATGTACGCGGGAAAGCACGACAACCTCTTCACGAGGATCTGCTCGGCGCCCGGTCTGTGGATGCAGAGGATAACGACGAAAGAGCCGGACGACGGGCAGATCGAGTGCGCGGTGACGGCGCTTCTCCGCTCCCTCCCGTGGGACGAGGCAAAAGAAGAAGCCGAAAAGACGGACGTACCGATGTATCCCGATAATAAAGCTGACGGATCTGACGAAGAAAAAGAGCCCGCGGAGTTTGAAGCCGAATGACTGTTTGGGAGGCTATCCGATCCACGCTCTTGCAGTCGCTCTGGATGTGGCTGAACATAAACATGATACCCGCTCTGACGGCGATAGCGTTCAAGGTCAGCGATACGTATCTGTATAAAAAGCTTTCCGGCGGGGGATTCCGAAAAAGCGGCTCTGTCATAACCGTCAGCGTCGTGCTGTCGGTTGTGATATCTCTAATCGGACCGGCACTGTTTTTCCCGGCTATTGGATATTTTTTCATCGCCGGAGGCCATCCCAGAGCATGGGCGGTTGTCTGTCTGCTGATCGCTCCTGTTTTTGCGATTTTCGGGCTCCCGGGCATGCTTGGCGCTCTTTCGGAATATGACCGGCACGCACACAAAAAATCGGGCATCGACGTCCCGCGGGAAGTCGTGCGGTCCGTAACGCGCGGGAACGTCCTTCTCATTATCCTGCCTGTCCTTTTTCCACTGTTCGGCATCGTGGCATCCATTTTCCGTGGAGAAGGTCTCGGAGGTGCTCTCTGGACAGTTGCCTTGATACTAAGTGTAATTATCTCTGCCGTGGCGTGTGTTATAAAGCTGCTTCTTAACAGAAAACTGGTGAAAAAATACGGATCCGAAAATCCGGTAAAAGAACCTCCCACCATGGAGTAATCAAAAAAACTCAAAAACCTGCGCAGCGGTCAACGCTGCGCAGGTTTTTACTTTTGGTTGTTTATTCAGCCG
>JAFTDQ010000031.1 GCA_017454075.1 Clostridia bacterium | reverse complement strand
GTTGCGCGCCGCCTCTATCCTGTCCTGAGAAAATCTCATGTCGTTCCCCGGCGCGTTTCCGGAGGCGAGCGCGTATCTCAGAGCGTCGGCGCCGTAGGAATCGACGATCTCGAGGGGATCGATCCCGTTCCCGAGCGTTGTAGACATTTTTCTGCCCTGCGCGTCGCGCACGAGGCCGTGGATGAAAACGTCGGAGAAGGGCTTCTTTCCCGTGTTTTCAATGCCCATGAATATCATCTTGGACACCCAGAAGGTGATTATGTCGTATCCAGTGACGAGACAGTCCGTCGGATAGAATTTTTTCATATCGTCGGTGCCGTCGGGCCAGCCGAGCGTGGTGAACGGCCAGAGCGATGATGAGAACCATGTGTCGAGGACGTCCTCTTCCTGACGGATATCGGTCCCGCCGCATTCGGGGCAGGTATGGACCTCGTCTTCCGAAACCTCGACGTGTCCGCATGAGCAGTAGTACGCCGGGATTCTGTGCCCCCACCAGAGCTGACGGGAAACGCACCAGTCCTGAATGTTTTCCATCCAGTTCAGATATATCTTGCTGAATCTTTCGGGGACGAATCTGACGTCGCCCTTCTTTACCGCCTCGATTGCCGGCTCGGCGAGCGTCTTCATGGCGACGAACCACTGTTTCGAGGCGAGCGGCTCGATGACGGAGCCGCAGCGGTAGCAGTGAGCGACGTTATGCGTGAGCTTTTCGACTTTAACGAGCCGCCCCTCGGCCTCCATATCGGCAATAACGGCTTTGCGTGCCTCGAACCTGTCGAGACCCTGATATTTCCCGCCGTTTTCGTTGATCTTTCCGTTTTCGTCTATGACGACGATCTGCGGCAGGTCGTGACGTTTACCTATTTCAAAGTCGTTCGGGTCGTGGCACGGCGTGATCTTGACGCATCCTGTGCCGAAATCCTTTTCCACGTAGTCGTCGGCGATCACGGGTATCTCTCTTCCGACAAGCGGAAGAACGAGAGTTTTTCCGACGAGATGCGCGTATCTTTCATCGTCGGGATTGACGGCCACAGCCGTGTCCCCGAGCATAGTCTCGGGGCGGGTGGTCGCTATGACAACCGACTCGTCGCTGTCCTTGACCGGGTATCTGAAATACCAGAATCCTCCCTCGAGCTCCTTATATTCCACCTCGGCGTCGGACAGCGCGGTGGCGCAGTGCGGGCACCAGTTCGTGATCCTGAAACCCCGGTAGATGAGACCTTTTCTGTAAAGCGAGACGAAAACCTTTTTAACGGCGCGCGAAAGGGTCGGGCTCATCGTGAACGCCGACCTGTTCCAGTCGCAGGAAACGCCCATCTGCTTCTGCTGATATACGATCCTGCCGCCGTATTTTTCTTTCCAGTCCCAGACGAGCTTCAGGAACTCTTCCCTTCCGAGATCGTGCCTCGAGAGACCCTTTTCTTTTCTCAGGGTCTCCTCGACCTTTATCTGGGTGGCGATGCCGGCGTGATCGGTTCCCGGCACCCACAGAGTATTGAACCCCTCCATGCGCTTCACACGGACGATTATGTCCTGGAGAGTGCAGTCGAGAGCGTGTCCCATATGAAGCTGCCCCGTCACGTTCGGCGGGGGCATGACTATCGAGAACGCCGGTTTTGAACCGTCGTCAGAAGGCTCGAAACAGCCGTTCTTCTCCCACATTTCGTAGAGTTTGCCTTCAAATTCCTTCGGTGTATAATTCTTTGATAATTCCACTTTTCAGTTCCGTCCGTTCGTCCCGTGCGCGGGCATTATTATTCTTTGTAATTATATATCTCAAAGGCGTTTTTGTCAAGGGTTATTTGACGGGCGATCATTTTGCTTGACACCCGGCGGCGCATGCTGTATAATATGCGAAAAAAAGATCGGAGACAGTAACAAAACCATGAACGGATTCAAAAAAGCGCTCGCGCTGCTTGCGGCGCTATCCCTCGTTCTTGCCTTCGCGTCGGGATGCGCGGACGGAACGGGAACGAGCGACGCGGGAACGAGCGGCAAAAACGAGACGGAGACCGCCGCGTCCCCGGCTGAGATCACGGAAGCGACGGAAACGACGGCCGGAGCCCAGCCCTCGCCGGACACCACGGAGGGCGGAAGCGACACGTCGGACGCCGTTCCCGTGAGCGAGGAGCAAACGGAGATCACGACGGACGCCGCGGGCGAAAGCGAGACCGAGCCGACGCCCGACACCTCATCGGAAGCGCCGGACACCTCATCTGAAGCGCCCGACACCTCATCTGAAGCGCCCGACACTTCAACTGACGCGCCGGAGACCTCCGACACCACTCCCGCCGGCACCGAGCCGACCGAGCCCGCCGAGCAGATCACACTCACCGCCGCACAGATTGATACGATAAAGAAGGCGGTGAGTTTCATCTGCAGAGCGTATCGTTACGCCGCCGACTCGCTGTCAAACGACGACGACCTGGCGAAGGCCGCGGCGAGGATGTTCCCGGACAAGGTCACGGTTGCGCCGCGCTATATGTATGATGATGAAACCGGCGAACCATACGAGGTCGACGGAACTATCGAAGAAGACCCCTTTGAGGTCGATCTCACCGATGACGAGCTTTTGCAGTTTGCACGCTCGGAATGGCCTTATATGGCGGACGCCACGCTCCGCGATAAGATCGTGTCGCTGATAGTCAAACGGGGAGGAATCGACTGGGGCAACTGCGGCGGTCACGGCATGGGGCCGGTACTTAACGGCAAAAGCGGATCCCCCGCCGGATATACTGTAAACGGAGACACGGTATCTTTCTACTGCGCCCTCAAACTGGGTATTTGGGACGCGATCGACGAACGCGGATGGGACTACAACACGGGGCATGAAGTTGATTTTCCCGTTGACGTGGAACTCGATCCGTTCGATTATTTCAACGCGCTGGCGGAGTCGAGTAACGGCGAGGACTTTGAGTTCGAGGGTTACGTACTTACCAGAGACACGGAAGGAAAGTACATTCTGAAGGATTATCAGACCCGCGTGTTCAGATTCAAACTGACGTCCGACGGCAAGGCGGAATATATCTCCGACGATTGGAGCGTTGACATTCCCTACGACAGTATGATCCTTCTGTGACCTCAAAAGACGCGCGCACGCGCCGGAGACACGCGGATATCGCGGATATACGGAAGAAAGCATGAAAAAGACAAACAGATTCAAAAAGACGCTCGCGCTGCTTGCGGCGCTATCCCTCGTTCTTGCCTTCGCGTCGGGATGCGCGGACGCGACCGTGCCGCGGGGCGCGGAGACGTCAAACGGCGGCGATACCTCAACCGCCGAAACGGCGTCCGGCAGCCGCGATACGTCGCGCAGAGCGACGGAAACGACGGCCGGAGCCCAGCCCTCGCCGGGCACTTCGTCGGGCGCGCCCGATACGTCGGATACCACCCCCGCAGGCACTGAGCCGGAGGAGCTTCCGACCGACTCCTCAAGCATCGTTGAAACCGATACGATTGAAGACTTAACCCCGCCCGGAACGGACGTTTCTTCCGACGGCACGGAAACCCCGGACACCGTTCCCGGCGTCACCGACCCGCCGGATACTTCCGCCGCCCCCTCAGGCGACGTCGTAACAGACCCGACTCCCGACACAACGCCGGAAGAACCCGAAACGTCGTCGAGCGAAACCTCCGTGACCGATCCCCCGGAAACCGATCCTCCGGCGACCGACCCCCCGGCGACCGACCCTCCGGCAACCGATCCTCCGGCGACCGATCCGCCTGCGACCGATCCGCCGGTTACAAATCCGCCGGTTACAAATCCTCCGGCGACGGATCCTTCCGTGACGGCGCCGCCCGTTCCGGCAAGACCCTCGTCATTTGTAAAAAATCTTCCCGACGACATTCTTTTCACGACATCGCACCCCGGCTCTTTTTCATCCGTATCGGTATCGACGGCCAAAAGCGTTTTTACGCTGAACGGCTGGGCGGGAAATCAGTATTTTCTTGACGGAACCGTCAAATACACGTGGTTCCAGCGATACGACGGGCCGGTCTGGATAACCGACGTTTATCTTCAGGCGCTCTCACAGCCCTCCCTTTCTATTCTCAATACCGTCTCGGTATGTGTTTCCGACAACGGACAGAGCTGGACCCTCGTGCCGGATTCCGCGTCGCTTTCGAACGGCTTTTTCCGCTTCCACCTGTCCGAGGCGGTGACGGCGGGATACGTCATGCTGTACATGGCCGAACCGAGCGCCGAGATCTACGCACACTGGAACAGCAAAGACGGCTTTTATTCGGTTTACGATCCTTCGCCTTATATCGCCCCCGTGGAAAACCCGATAAAAATATACGTCGATCAGGGACACAATTTCGCGGGATACCACAATTCAGGAGCCCAGGGGAACGGCCTTGACGAAGGCGCCGTGACGTATGAGATAGGAATACGGCTCGCTGTCCTGCTCGAAAACGACCCGCGCTTTGAGGTCCGGCTTTCCCGCCCGACGAAGAGCACCGTCCTCGGAACGGACAACAGCTCGTCTCTCAGGGCGCGTTCGTCCGGCGCAAACTCGTGGGGCGCCGATTATTTCGTGAGCATACACTGCAACTCCGCGTCGGCTGCGAGCGCGCACGGAACGGAGGTATACTCTTACGACGCCCCGTCTGACGGCTCGCGGCTCGCGGGATGCATCCTGAACTCCCTCTGTTCCGCCACGGGGCTTTCAAGCCGCGGGACCAAGGTCAATCCGGAGCTTGCGGTACTCAGGCAGACGGCGATGGCGGCCGTACTCGTCGAGACGGGCTTTGTCTCGAATGCGTCCGACGCCGCGCTGCTCTCGTCAAATCCCGGGCTTTTCGCTCAGGGGATATACAACGGCATCGTCGCGTTCTGTTTCGGATGACGTACCGCAGCGGTTTTTCCTGTTGACAACCCGCGCGCGCCGTGGTATAATATCCGAAAATCAGGGAGGACGACGCCATGACCGCATTCAGAAAAAATTGCCTTTTCGTTCGCGGGCGCGCCCGCGCCCTTCCCTGCCGCGGTTTTCTGCCGCCCGAAATATGAACACCGACCCGGACACGCCGCGCGTGCTCCGGGTCTTTATTAACCGAAAAACCGGTGAAAAGGAGCAAAAAATGGCAACTTTCAACGACACCCCTTCCCATACTTTTAACGAATATCTGCTCATACCGGGATACTCGTCCTGCGAATGCGTCCCTTCGAACGTAAGTCTGAAAACGCCTCTCGTAAAATACAGAAAAGGCGAAACGCCGGCCATCACGATGAATATCCCGATGGTCTCGGCGATAATGCAGGCCGTCTCGGGCGACCGGCTCGCCGTTGCTCTCGCCACCCAGGGCGGAGTTTCCTTTATCTACGGTTCCCAGTCGATAGAGGATGAGGCCGCCATGGTCATGAGGGCGAAGACCTACAAGGCCGGGTTCGTCCGCAGCGATTCGAACATCAAACCCGACGCGACGCTTTCCGACGTCGTCGCGCTCTCGGCGAAAACGGGTCACTCGACGATCGCCGTAACGAGCGACGGTGGTCCCGACGGAAAACTTCTCGGGATCGTCACCGGCCGCGACTACCGCGTGAGCCGCATGTCTCCCGACACGAGGGTCGACACCTTCATGACCCCGTTCGAGAGACTTATCACGGCGCCGGAGGGAACTACGCTCAAAGAGGCGAACGACATAATCTGGGATCACAAGCTCAATTCCCTCCCGATAGTCGACGGAGAGGGGCGCCTCCGCTACATGGTGTTCCGCAAGGACTACGACTCACACAAACAGAACCCCGACGAGCTCCTCGACAGTAAGAAGAGATACGTCGTCGGCGCGGGCATCAACACCCGCGATTACGCCGAGCGCGTCCCGGCGCTCATCGAAGCCGGAGCGGACGTCCTCTGCATCGACTCGTCGGAGGGCTTCACCGAGTGGCAGAAGATCACCCTCGGCTGGATACGCGAAAAATACGGAGACACAGTTAAGGTCGGCGCCGGGAACGTCGTCGACGCAGACGGCTTCCGTTTTCTCGCAGACTGCGGCGCGGATTTCGTCAAGGTCGGCATCGGAGGGGGCTCGATCTGCATCACCCGTGAAACAAAAGGCATCGGCCGGGGACAGGCGACCGCCCTTATCGACGTATGCAGGGAGCGCGACAGATATTTCGAGGAGACCGGCGTATACGTTCCGGTCTGCTCCGACGGCGGAATAGTCCACGACCATCACATCACCCTCGCGCTCGCGATGGGCGCCGACTTCGTCATGCTCGGCAGATATTTTGCCAGATTCGACGAAAGCCCGTCGGCGAGGGTCAGCATAAACGGCACGTATTACAAGGAATACTGGGGCGAGGGCTCGGCGCGCGCCCGCAACTGGCAGAGATACGACCTCGGAGGCGCTCAGAAACTCTCGTTCGAGGAAGGCGTGGACTCCTACGTCCCCTACGCCGGATCGCTCAAGGACAACGTCGAGCTGTCGCTCAGCAAGGTCAGGTCGACGATGTGCAACTGCGGCGCGCTCACGATTCCCGAGCTTCAGAAAAAAGCCAAACTCACGCTTGTCTCGGCGACGAGTATCGTCGAGGGCGGCGCCCACGACGTCATTCAGAAGGACAGCTCGCCGAGGACAAAGTGAACCGCTTCGGAATATAAATCAAACCAAAAACCGCCTTTGTGAAGAGGCGGTTTTTTACGCGTTCGCGCTTATTGTTGATTCATTGTCAAAAAAACATCGCCGGAGGAGCTTGCCTCCGGCGTGACGTTATTTCAGCTGATTTTTGTAAGAACACGGACTCCCGATGAATATGGCTCATCAACTCCGACCTCAGAAAAACGGAACTCATATTCCGTAACGATACAATAGTCCCCCTCAGGCATAAGCGCCAGAAATTGCTTTGCGGCAGAACCGTCTACAAAGGTATAACCATCCGTTCCGTTTACCTGCTCCGCCACCCTGTCCCTGATTGATGAAATCAGTGCGTCGTTATTGATATCGACGCTCAAGACGTTATCGAGCACCCCGGTATCGCCGACAATCACCGACGCAGGAACTCCGCTCAAAGACATCTTTACCGTTATATAATCTGATGTCCGGAAGCCGCCGATCTCACGGTAAAACGTCACAAAACAGTAATCTGCCCCGATCGTTCCCGGCTCACGCTGCTCGACATAGTGTTCGTATTTGCTTACGTCTCCGATAATGCTTTCGGCGATCCCGCGAGCTTTTGATTCGATTTCTTCCATTGTCATGCCCTGGTTCGTAAAGTTCGCCTCATTATCAAAGAAAGCGTTGTTCTGGAAATTGAGTCTTTCGATTTTTCCGGTTTCAGCAAATACGGCGAATTGATACCCTTCTTCTGATGAGTAAAAGTCAGTTCTCTTCGAATTATATCTTTCGAAACGAGATTTGCTATACACCCCCGTGATCTGTTTTCCTCCGAATTCGACTGTCCTGGATTGAGAAATATCCTCTGCCTTAAAGCTCATCTCATTCCATTTAGGATTATAGTCCAAAAATGTCGGAGAATCATCGTTAGCTTTATCAAAAACGATACTGTCTCCAACCTTATCGATTACAATCTGTTCTTCAATTGAGAATTCGCTTTGTCTGGTATTATCTGTTAGGCCGTTGTTCTGCTCATCGGTTTTTATGTCAGACTCATCGAATACGTTGCTTTCAGTAGAAACAATCAAATCTGATTGTTCTCCTACAGGCACGTGTACGCCGGTCGTGTTTTCGCTGTCAGTATTTCTTTGTGTTTCTGACGTCGTGCCGGAAGGAATTGAAGGTGCTTTTTTGTAAGTTGTTCCAACGCCGACTGCCAAACCGATAACAACAATAAGACAAGCCGCGGCGGAAATGACAGGTGCCAGCTTTTTGAAAGACCAATCAGTCTGCTTTGGTTTGTCGCTGCCGATCACTTTTGACTGAATTCTTAAAACCGTATCATCCGGAACTGCGTCATTGTCTACATCAGCAAAAAAGCGGTCCAATGTTTTTGGGTCTGCGTCGGCGATCATCGATCTGAAAGATTTTTTCATTGAGATTCTCCTCCGAATTTTGCTTTGAGCTTTTTGACAGCTCTGTGCGCCCGGGTATCGACGTTCGACACTGTCATGTTCATTTTGTCGGCAATAGTTTTCGAACTTTGCCCCAAATAGTATTTTCTGAACATGATGTCAGAATCGGGATGTCCCATCTCTGCAATCTCTTTGAAAATTCTGTTGACGAGTTCTTTTTCCGCAATTTCTTCAACGATATCTCTGTCATCGGCAATCTCGGCGAAAAAATCATCCTCATCAGTCGAAAGCGGCGAGATCATGTTTCTGCGCATATTGAGCGCGGTATTTCTGGCTATGATACCGAGATACGTTTTTACGGACGCTTCGGGTTTGAATCCATCAAGTCCTTTCTGAAATTTCAGAAAAACGTCGGTGACACAATCTTCGATTTCGGATGAGTTGCAGACATCTGACAATATGCCCTTTGCGACGCTGAAAACCAGACCCGAATACTCCTGAATGAGCAGGGTCATCCCATTATTACGGTCGGTTCTCAGCAGTTCAAGCAACTTATGATCAGTCATTGCTTTTACCCTTCTGTTTGAATCGATTCAATACTATAAACACATTTCTGAGGAAAATCTTACACTTGAAACCGCGTTTTTTCGCGAACCGGTTTTTTATCTGAAACTGAAATCAGTGTATCATAATCACATGGACCTGTCAAATATTTTCTGCCGTAAGTCGTTTTCAATGGTGACAATCTCATTTTTCTGCAGCTGCTGCTTGTGTTGCGCGTATAATATTGATGTTAAATAATTCCGACCCGGCATCGTCGAGGGCGGCGCCCACGACGTCATTCAGAAGGACAGCTCGCCGAGAACAAAGTGAGATAATTTGCTTCCGGCACATACTTGACCGCGGCGCGGTTTTGTGGTAAAATAAGATTGTAGGATCGTCCGCTACTGACGGATTTGCGGAGCACCGCATGGGAACGGACGATAAAAAAGCCGACCGTCTGGGCGCACGTCAGGGTTTTTATGCCCCGGTGCGCCCGGTTTTCGTTAAAGGAGGAAACCATGGATCTGATTGATGAACTCGCGCTTTTCGACCCGGAGGTCGCCTCGGCCTGCGATCTCGAACTCAAAAGACAGCAGGGGAACATAGAGCTCATAGCGAGCGAAAACATAGTTTCGCGCGCGGTGCTTCTCGCAATGGGCAGCGTTCTCACGAACAAGTACGCCGAGGGATATCCCGCACACCGTTACTACGGAGGGTGCGAATACGTCGATATCGTCGAAAACATAGCCCGCGAGAGGGCGAAAAAGCTCTTCGGCGCCGAACACGCGAACGTCCAGCCGCACTGCGGCGCGTCGGCGAACCTCGCGGTCTTTTTCGCCCTGCTTCAGCCCGGCGACACCGTGATGGGCATGGATCTGAGCCAGGGCGGACATCTTTCTCACGGCTCGCCCGTCAATATATCGGGAAAATATTTCAGGGTCGTCCCCTACGGGGTCGATGAGATCACCGAAACGATAGACTATGACGAGATGCTCAGGATCGCAAAGGAATGCCGCCCGAAGATGATAATCGCCGGGGCGAGCAATTACTCCCGGTTCATAGATTTCGCCCGCTGCCGCGAGATCGCCGACGAGGTCGGCGCCTATCTCATGGTCGACATGGCGCATATCGCCGGTCTCGTCGCCGGCGGAGTCCATCCCTCTCCCGTGCCTTACGCCGACGTCGTCACGACGACCACGCACAAGACGCTCCGCGGCCCGCGCGGAGGCCTCATCCTCTGCCGCGAAGAACTCGGAAAAGCCATCGACAAGGCGATCTTCCCGGGCACGCAGGGCGGTCCGCTCATGCACATAATAGCCGGCAAGGCCGTCGCCCTCGGCGAGGCGCTTACGGAAGATTTCAGGACGTACGCCGCAAACATAGTCAAAACGCCGCCGCCCTCTGCGACGGACTTAAAAAACGCGGCATCGACATAGTGTCGGGCGGTACTGACAATCACCTGATGACCCTCAAGCTCCTCGGCAAGGGGATAAGCGGGAAAGAACTCGAAACCCGCCTCGACTCGGTTCACATCACGGCGAACAAGAACACCATCCCGCGCGACCCGGCAAAGCCCACGGTGACGAGCGGACTGAGGATCGGGACACCCGCCGTCACGACGCGCGGCTTCGGCGTCCCCGAGATGGATATGATCGCGGGCTTCATAAGCGACGTCATCGAGAGATATGACGAAAGCAGGGAGAGCGTCGCCGAGGGCGTCGCCGGACTTTGCGGAAAATATCCCATCTACAGCTGAAAGGCGGACATCGGCAGATGACAGACATCGAAATCGCTCAGAAATGCAGGATGCTCCCGATCGGGGAGATAGCGGAAAAGCTCGGAATAAGCCGCGACGACATCGAACCTTACGGGAAATACAAGGCGAAGCTCGGCCTTGACGCCGCGAAAAAATACGGCAGCGGCAAAAACGGCCGGCTCGTCCTCGTTACCGCGATGACCCCGACGCCGGCAGGCGAAGGCAAAACTACGACGACGATCGGCGTTTCCGACGGACTCAGCCGGCTCGGCAAAAAAGTCGTCGTCGCTCTCCGCGAGCCGTCGCTCGGTCCCGTTTTCGGACTCAAAGGAGGTGCGGCCGGCGGAGGATACGCGCAGGTCGTTCCCATGGAGGATATAAATCTCCATTTCACCGGAGATTTCCACGCGATAGGCGCCGCGAACAATCTCCTCGCCGCGATGCTCGACAACCATATCCAGCAGGGCAACCGCCTCGGTATCGACCCCAAAAAGATAACCTGGCGCAGATGCGTCGATATGAACGACAGACAGCTCCGCTTCATAGTCGACGGACTCGGCGGGCGGGCAAACGGAGTCCCGCGCGAGGACGGATTTGACATAACCGTCGCCTCCGAGATAATGGCCGTGTTCTGCCTCGCCGGATCTGTCTCCGACCTCAAGGAACGCCTCGGGAAGATAATCGTCGGGTACACGTATGACGACAAACCGGTCACGGCGGCAGATCTCAACGCCGTCGGCGCGATGACGGCGCTGCTCAAGGACGCGCTCAAGCCGAACCTCGTCCAGACGCTCGAGGGCACTCCGGCAATCGTCCACGGCGGCCCGTTTGCAAATATCGCTCACGGGTGTAATTCCGTCATAGCAACCAAGACAGCGCTCGCGCTCGGAGATTACGCGGTCACCGAGGCGGGATTCGGAGCCGATCTCGGCGCCGAAAAGTTCCTTGACATAAAATGCCGCGCCGCGGGGCTGACTCCCGACGCCGTGGTTATAGTGGCGACCGTCCGCGCGCTCAAGATGCACGGCGGAATGAGCAAAAAAGAACTCGGACAGGAAAATACCGAGGCGCTCAGGCTCGGTCTGCCGAACCTTCTCCGCCACGTTTCGAATATAAAGAACGTGTACGGTCTCCCCTGCGTAGTCGCCGTGAACCGTTTCCCGACCGACACCGACGCCGAGATAAAACTCGTCATCGAAGAATGCGGAAAGCTCGGTGTAAAGGCCGTTCTCTCCGACGTCTGGGCAAAGGGCGGCGAAGGCGGGATAGAGCTCGCCCGCGAGGTCGAACGCCTCTGCGAAGAGGAAAAGGGAGATTTCAGGTTCTCATACGACGCCGCGCTTCCGATAAAAGAGAAAATCGAGACGATCGTAAAGCGCGTTTACGGGGGCGACGGGATCATCGTCTCTCCCGCCGCCGAGAAACAGATCGCAAAACTCGAGGAGGACGGCTTCGGCTCGCTCCCCGTGTGCATAGCGAAAACGCAGTACAGCTTTTCGGACGATCCGTCGAAGCTCGGGGCGCCCGAAGGGTTCACCGTTAACGTCCGTCAGGTAAAGGTGTCGGCCGGGGCCGGCTTCGTCGTCGCCCTGACCGGCGAGATACTCACGATGCCCGGTCTGCCGAAACAGCCGGCCGCCGAGAACATCGACGTCGATGAAAACGGCGTGATTTCCGGTCTGTTCTGAAATAAAAAATCTGCCGGAGGACGTTTTCGCCCTCCGGCTTTTTATCTCATACGGTAACGATCTCAACCCCGGCTTCGGAACACTTTCTTATGATATCGGGCGGGAGTTTCCGGCATGACGTGATCAGGACGTCGACCTCCGGGAAGTCAAAAAGCCGGAACGGGTACTGCGCGTCTATTTTTGCGTCGTCGGCAAGCATGACGGTCATTTTCGAGCGTTTTGACGCAAGGCGCTTGAGCTCTGCGAAATGATAATTCCCGCACGAAAACCCGTCCGCGGCGCTCACGCCCGACGGAACTATGAACGCGACGTCAAAGGAAACGCCGCCCACCATTCTGAGCGCGTCCTCTCCCGACGACGTCATGTTGTCGGGGCTTACGAGCCCCCCGACGACGTTAACCCTGGTATCCGGGTTTTTAAGAAGCGCCGTCGCCGTCGTCAGACCGGAGGTGTAGACCCAGCATCTGACGTTTTCCATGAGCTCCGCCATGAGAAAGACCGTCGTACCGGAATCGAAATAGCAGATCTGCCCGGCCTGCACGAGAGCGAGCGCGGCGCGGGCGATGCGCTCCTTCTCTTCCCTGTTTATCTGAGAACGTTCGAAAAAAGTCGCGTCGGCGGACCTCATGACGTAGTTTATCGCCTTTACCCCGCCCCTTACGCGGACGGTCTTCCCCTCCCTCGCGAGACTCTCGACGTCTCTCCGGAGCGTCATCGTGGAAACCCCGTCAAAACGCTCCGCGATCTCGGCGTACGACGTGTACGGCTTTGAACTTATGAAATCAAGCAGTTCTTCCTGTCTCTGTTCCTTCATGCCCCGCTCCCGCGTGCTTTTTCTCTGTTTTTATCATTTTATCACAAAAGTTATCATTTGTCAACAAAAAGCCGCACCCGGTTTTTCCGCATTGACTTTTTCCGGGAAAAGCGGTATAATATGACGTTAGTTTTTTTCAGGACAGTTGTTATGAGCGAATATAAAAAGAAAACGGTAAAATTCGGGGGGAGCTCGCTCGCCGACGCGGAGCAGTTCCGCAAGGTCAGACAGATTGTTCTCTCCGACGAAACAAGAAAATACGTGATCCCTTCCGCCCCGGGAAAGCGTTATCCCGGCGACGTGAAGGTGACCGACATGCTCTATAAATGCTACGAGCTCGCGCGCGACAAAGAGGCGTTCGACGAGCTTTTCGGCAAGGTCACGGAGCGGTTTGACGGCATTATCGCCGATCTCGGTCTCGATCTCTCGCTGACAAAGGAATATGAAAACATCCGAAGCGCGATGCTTCACATGAGCGGGCGCGACTACGCCGCCTCCCGCGGGGAGTATCTGAACGGCCGGATCCTAGCCGCCTGTCTCGGATACGATTTCATCGACGCCTTTGACGTCGTCATGTTCCGCGACGACGGGACTTTTGACGAGAAAAAAACCGAAAAGATCATGTCAGATCAGCTCAGGAAGCATGAGCGCGCCGTTATCCCCGGTTTTTACGGGGCTATGCCGAACGGCACGGTCCGGACCTTCTCCCGGGGAGGGTCGGATTTCACGGGATCGATCGTCGCGAGCGTGTCGGGGAGCGATCTTTACGAAAACTGGACCGACGTTTCGGGATTTCTCACCGCCGACCCGCGCATCGTTGAAAACCCCGGCACGATAGACAAGATAACCTACCGCGAACTGAGGGAGCTCTCATACATGGGCGCGACGGTCCTTCATGAGGACGCCGTCTTCCCCGTCCGTACGGTCGGGATCCCGATAAACATAAGAAACACGAACCGCCCGGAGGACAGGGGGACGTTCATAGTCCCCGAATGCAGACCCGGAGAGGGCAACGTCATAACGGGGATCGCGGGACGACACGGTTTCTCAGTAATCTGCGTCGAAAAAGACCGTATGAACAGCGAGGTCGGATTCATAAGAAAGGTCCTTTCGGTGCTTGAGAACAACCGGCTGACCTGCGAGCACATCCCGTCGGGGATCGACACGATGTCGGTCGTCATCGAGACGGCGAGCATCGCACCCGTCAGGGAGCTTGTACTCAACACGATATGCACGGTCGTCGAGCCCGACGCTGTTTCAATCGAGGACGGCATTTCACTGATAGCCGTCGTCGGGCGCAACATGGTGCGGGCAAAAGGAACCGCCGCGAGGATAATCGGCTCCGTCGCCGGCGCCGGGGTCAACATCAGAATGATCGATCAGGGCTCCGACGAGATGAACGTGATAATCGGGGTAAGCGACGACGATTTCGAAAAAGCGGTTACCGCAATATACAACGAGTTTGAAAAGGACAGAAAATGAAAAAAGCATTCGCGCTGTTTGCGCTCGCGGCGGTCGCATTCTCGCTCTTCGCCTGCGCGGAAACGACCTTCCCCTTCCCCGGGGACAAAAAAACCGGATCTTCCGTCATCGAGACCGAGACCGGGAAATATGATATAGGTGATAAGACCTATATAACGACGGAAACAACGACAAACACCGTCCTCATCGAAACCTCGGCGGGAGATATAATCATCGAGCTTTATCCCGATATCGCGCCGATAACCGTGGAAAATTTCAAAAATCTGGTTGCCTCAGGATACTATAACGGCTCGATTTTCCACCGCGTCATAAAGAACTTTATGATCCAGGGAGGCCAGGGTAAGACCCAGGCGCCGTCGATAAAGGGAGAGTTTTCGGCAAACGGCGTGCAGAACGATCTGAAACACGTCCGCGGCGTGGTTTCCATGGCGCGCGCAAAAAGCATGGACAGCGCGTCGAGTCAGTTTTTCATCTGTCACGGGGACGCCGCGTGGCTTGACGGTCAGTACGCCGCATTCGGAAGAGTGCTTTCGGGTATGGAAGCGGTAGACAGGATCGCCGTCACCGAGACCGACGTGAACGACCGCCCGATCAGGGATCAGGTCATTCTGAGGATCCATTTCCTTACCGAGAAATAATTACTAAGCATATAAAAAGGCCGGGACCGAGTCCCGGCTTTTTTATACGCTTTTTATCTGCGGCCTGCGCCGCCTCCGCGCGTCCCGACCAAGTTACCAGGCACCCAGAATCTCGCTAGTTGTCAAAGGATTTCTTATTGCGTAATAGAGACGCGGCAAACCGTTAGCCCCCGGACGGGCGCCGTTCAGCGCTTCGTCGGAAAGTGAAAAAATCTGCTCGCGCGTTCCAGCCGCAACACATACAGCACCGCAGTAAGTCAGGGTGTTGGTCCATTCCTCGTCATCGAGATCCCAGATCAGCTTAAACCCTTTTTCGGCAAGAGTTTTTTCGATGTCGGCCATCTTTTTGCGCAGAGCCGCCGTTTCAGATTCAAGTTTTTTAAGATATTCCTCCTGTCCGTATACTGCGGACACGGCGATTTTGTACTCGTCCGTTTCTTTGATTTCGTCTATTGCCTGCTGAACTTCAAAAGTGACGTGACGTTCAAAAAATTTTTCTCTGTCTTCCTCCTCAGGAAGTTCTTCCAAAAAGAGGTCAGGATAAAGCAGAAATCTCGAAGGAATAGGCTTCTTTTCAACGTACTCCCATGCCAGTTCATCGTTTATTGACAACTTTTTTGCAAGCAATCCGGCGAGGATTTTCTCCGTTTCCATGTACAGAGATTCATGAATTTTGTCGACAGTTTTGCTTACATCCGAAACAACGAACATAAACGGGACAAGTTCATCATCCGCGACGTTTGCAAGGATTCCCCTATGAGGAACCAGAGGTCTCGGCTTTCCGTCGTCTATCTCATCCGGATCGATTTCGGTTTTGACGTCCATTCTGGTTATCTGTTTATTGGCCGAACCGATTCCCGGAGCTTCCCATCCGGGGCCCCGGACATCCCAGCATTCTTCATTTATCACCGAGGCGGCGATCCTTTCAAGGGCTGTCGTCATTTCGTCGTTTAATGTTCCGCTTGAAGCGGGAACGTTGCTTTTGTTCAAACACGATGTGAACGCGATAATAGTAATAGCGGCAATAACTAAAAGCGCAACTGTTTTTTTCATCACTTACTGCCTCCTCTCAATTTCCCTTTGATTGAATTTATCTCCATGCCACCGCATAATATACAGAAGGCGTTATAAATGAGTTTGCGTTTCTTGTAATTTTCAAAGTATAAGTTCCTGCACCCCCATACTGAGAAGGATTGAAATCAAATGCTTTTTTCATCTAATCAAGTTCCTTTCCCGGCTTATAATGCCGCAGTCCTGTACGTATATTGTACACAAACGCCTATAAATTGTCAACACCTTTTTTGAATTATTTTTTGTCGATATTATTCGTCGCGAATAATTATCGTTTAGTTAAAATGTGATATACTGCCGAGAGCATATATCCGCATGAAAAAAACAGTCAGTTATGATGATTATCATAAAAAAGACCGGGACCGAGTCCCGGCTTTTTTATACGCTTTTTATCTGCGGCCTGCGCCGCCTCCGCGCGTCCCGCCGCCTCCGCCGCGGCTCCCGCCGAATGACGAGCCGGACGACTTTCCGCCGAAAGATGGACCAGAAGATCTGCCGCCGAATGACAGACCGGATCCGAAGGATGAGCCGTTCATGCCCGATCTCGGAGAGGTCGGCCTGAAAGAACCGCCCGAAAAACCGCTCCCGGACGGGCGCGAAGCGGAAGGACGGCTTCCCGTTCCGTGAACCGACGGGCGGCTCGTAAACGATCCGGCGCCCGTTCCTCTCGTGTACCTGCCTATCGTTTTTGCTATATACGCCCCGCGGGCAAGGGTGCTGATGAATCCCGACCAGTCGAAATCATCGGTGCGCGGTGTGTATGAGGACGTTTCCGGCTTTTTATACGACGTATTTACGCCGGACGTCCGGCGGGCGGCGTCATAGTTATAGCCGCTCTGCCCCCCGAGATGCGTTTCCCCGCCCTTCGGGACGTTCGTCCTGCTCACGGTCGGCACCGCCTTTTTTCTGCCGAGGACAAGGAGAAGAACCGCCGCCCCGGCGATGATAAAGAACGAAACTATACAGAAAACGGCGGCGCGGCGCACGGCGCGGAGGATCCAGG
>JAFTDQ010000030.1 GCA_017454075.1 Clostridia bacterium | reverse complement strand
CTGATCGTTATTTCACGTCATTGTTTTTTCAGCCACCTTTTGATGGCTTTATTGTTATACCTTCCAGCCGCCCGAACAAAAGCCAAGGATAATCTCGACTTTTTTTCATTTTCCTCTTGACTTAATGATAGTTGGCTCCTTCAGAACAGTCTGAGAAAATCTATTTCTTCGGCAGGTACGGTGAACTCTTTTCCTTTGAGGTACGAGAGCATCCCGTCCGGCGCGTCGAATCTGAGGTAGCAGGAGACCAGCGCCTGGGATGAAAAGCCCATCCGTCTGTCGTCCGCGTTTTTCCCGTACTTTCCGTCCCCGAGGAGCGGATGTCCTGCCGCCGCGAACTGCGCCCTTATCTGATGCGTCCTTCCCGTGAGAAGCGTCGCCTCGACGAGTGACAGGCCGCCCGAGACGGATATGACGCGATATTCGGTTATCGCCTCCAGACCGCCGGGAAAGGGCGTGCCGCAGACCTGAACGGTGCTTTTGTCCGCGTATTTTCTGATATAGTTCACAAGCCGCCCTGTTTTTTCCTTCATTTCTCCGTGAACAGCGCACAGATACTTTTTCGTAACGAGCCGCTCCCGGATTATCCGGTCCGCCTCCCTCAGCGCCGCGGCGTTCTTCGCCGCAGTCACGAGCCCCGAGGTATTCCTGTCTATTCTGTTGCAGAGAGACGGGGAGAACGAGGTCTCGTCCTCAGGGGAATATTCTCCCTTTTTCATAAGATACGCCCGGAACTGCGTCGTAAGGTTGTTCACGTCGTTATGCGAGTCGGCGTGACACGAAAGCCCGGAGGGCTTGTTTATTATAACGATATTTTCGTCCTCGTAAACCGCCGAAAAAGACGGCGTCACGTGAGAAAGCCGTTTTTTTTCAAGCTCCGGGGAGCCGGTCGCTACCGCGTCCTCGGGAAGATAGACCCGTACGGCGTCCCCTTCGTTCATTATCTGCGACGCCTCCGCTCTTTTTCCGTTCACTCTTATGTCCTTTTTGCGTATCGCCTTGTACATGAGCGAGACCGGAAGGTCGCGGAACGCCTTTGCTATGAATTTGTCCAGTCGCTGACCGGCGTCGTTCCGCCCGACTGTGAGTTCTCTCAGTCCCACGTTCAGCCCCTGTCGGTGAAGATCGGCTCCTCCGGCTCGGGATCCGGGTCGGCCGCCGCCTCCTCGTGAGTTTTCGCCCCGACGTCGTCGCTCACGTAATACGGGTCGATCATATATTTCTTTATCACGGGATACGCGGCGTAGACCCCCGCGAAGTTTACGAATGATATCAGTATCAGGAGAGGCAGGATCACCCCTATCGGCATCAGTATCGTCATAAAGAATGCGGCTTCGAGAGCGATCACGATGACGGTCGCGAGCACCGCGAGCGCGTTGCGCCTGATCCCCAGAACGACGAAAGTAAAGGCGTTTTTGAACATTTTCCAGATCGAAAGGTCAAAGGTCACGAGCTGGATGTAGATATAATCTCTCATGATCGAATACATCAGCGCGACGATGACCATGACTCCGAAGAACACGGAGAACAGCGGGAGCTGCGTCCCTCCGAGAAAGAAAATTATGAGATCGTAGGTCATCATGGCGATCATCACGGCGTCGATTATACCGAAGATCATCCCCTGACGGAAATTCCTCTTTATCGCGTGTATGATATCGTCTGAAAAGCTCGTCGGGTCGCCCTTCACCACGTTTCGCATGAGATACACCGTCGCCGTGTTGACAAGCCCGAAGGTGAATATCACGAGAAGGGTTATCCAGCCGAATATATAGGTCGCCGTCGTCGGCACGGAAGACAAAGTTCCGACGCCGTGGACTCCGTAAAGCGCAAGGGTCGCCGGCGAAAACCCGGAGATCGACGTTATGCCGAAAAGCGGCGCGGCTATCGAGGAGGCGGGCGCTATCACCGCCTCATTGAGCGCGCCGGAAAGGGCGAGAACGCCGAAAAGGATCGGGAAATTGCCCAGCACGAAGAAAATGTTGAGCGCGAACATCATATTGAAATTGTTCCAGAAAAACGTAAAGAAGCCCTTGAGGTCCCTCGGACGGCGGGCCTGTTCTTTCGTCAGTCCCTTCCCTTTTGTAGGATTGAACAAGTCGTAAAGCAGGTGTTTTGCAGGTTTTCTGTTCTTTTTAACCGAGTCGGACATTTTCAGTCACCGTTTCCCTTCTCTTTATATGATACCATGTTTTTGTTGATAAATCAAGCGTAAACTTAAACGCCGGCGCCTTCAGCGCCGGCGAATTGCTTTTTGCTTTTTTATAAATCAGTTCTCCGCGCCGGCGACGTTGACGCCGCTGATGCGCATGGCGTACGGGCCGTCGTAGGAAGCCGTGCGGTATCTGTCCGTCGAGAACACGATGCCGTTCTCGCACGCCGGCAGCCGCCCGTTGACGGAACCGCCCGTGACGGGCGTCACGGTGTCGCCGTCAACGAGGTACGCGAGACGTATTTCCCCGCCGAAATTGCCGGTAAAACCGTCCATCTGGAAATCGGAATAAACGACCGTCACGAGACAGGGCTTTTTCTTCATTTCCTCAAAGGACGCGCGACCCTTGTTGTCGCAGCCGATCTTGCGGTAATCGCCCGTCGGCTGAACTCCGAGGTAGCGGCAGAGCCGGTTCCCGCCGTGAATTGTCTTCAGGACCCCGTGTCTGAGGAGCGGTCTGTCCTTCATCGGGATGCCCTCGCCGGAGAACGGAGACGTCGCGAGAAGAGTCAGATTTATTTTTTCACCCTTCCCGGTGTTCTGTACGGTCCGTCCGACCTCCCAGTCGGAGTAGTGCGGATATATCATCCCGGCGGCGGAGCGCTCGGCGTAATAGGAGAGCACGGTCGGCACCTGGTTTCCGCAGAGTATCACGTCGTAAACGCCGCTTTTCAGTATCTTCTGCGCCCTCGCCCTGTCGCGGACGTTTTCGAGCGCCTCGGCGACTTTTTTCGAAAGCGCCTCGGCGTCAGCGGAATCATATTCGAAGGTGTTGTGAAGCTCGACGTCCTCGGGCTCTTTGCACTGTACGACGAACTCTCCGCATACGCGGCCGCTCGTCCAGCGGACGTCCGTTCCGTTTGACGAAACTATCCTGTGCTCGTCGCGTTCAAAGAACATTTCGGTGGAATTGAGGAAAGCGTCGCCGCCCTTGTCCGAGGCGAAGAGCGCGTCTATCATCTCTTTTTCGTGTCCGCCGAGAAGTTCCGCCGATTCTCCGGGCTTCTTTTTGCTCCTCACGGGATCGGGGAGATCGTATCCCGGATTGAGCGCGAACGACGCCGCGTAATAGGCGTCCCTTATCTTATCGCTTATATCGGAAGAGGACATACCGGGAGTGACCGTCACCGTCGTGAAGCCCTTTTTGTCCTTTTCGGAGCGGAAAACCGTCACGTCGCATTTTTCAACGGACTTGGAACGTCGGGTGTCGAGCTGTTTTTTGACGAAGAAATACTCCGAGCTTTCGGATCTTGTTTCTGATATGCGCCATTCTCCGACGGCGTTGCCGTTCAGAGCGTTCCTGATTTTATTTATAAGACTCATATTGCCTCCTTATATCGCCATATCATCCGAGACGGATGCGCGCCTTCATGTACGGTCCGCCGTCCGAGACCTTGACCCACTCCTTGTATCCCTTGCCGCAGAAACCGCTGCCGCTCAGGACTGTCCTGTTTCCCATCATGCTGACGGATTTCAGAAGGTCGGGTACGTAGCCGGTGAGCACAATCGGGGAGAATATCTTTCCGGTAAGCTTCCCGTCTTTTATTTCCCTCGCGATGTTGACCATGCACTGGATGCCCCAGTTTTTGGGGTCCTCCATTCCCGAGCTCGGGTTTTCGAGCAGGAAACCGTATCTGACCGACGCTATCATTTTGTCGAGCGTCGCGCGGCCCTTTTCGAAATACGTGTTCGTCATGCGGGTGTACGCCTTACGCTCATAGCTCTCGCGGCGTCCGTTTCCGGTGGGTTCGCATCCGAGGCGCAGGGCGCTGAGCCCGTCGCATATGCCGGTGCGCAGAACTCCCTTGTCGATAATGACCGTGTCGGACGTGAGATTGCCCTCGTCGTCGAAGAAGGCCGTCGCCGTCTGATTGACGGCCGAGCCGTCGTGCATCGTGACGAGGGGGCTCGCCACGTACTGACCGACGCAGTATTTGGCGAGCGCGCGGTCCTTGACGAACATATCCATCTCCACGCCGTGGCCGAACGCCTCGTGGACGATCATCCCCGTCGTGTCGGGATCGCAGATGCAGTCGTATTCTCCGGGGATCATCGGCTCGCTCTGCGTGAGCTCGAGCGCGACCGAGGCGGCCTCGTCGACATCATCCTCCACGGCGTCGAGCACTTCCATGCCTCCGAGCGCCGAGAAGGGACGGTAGTAGTCCTTTATCTCGTCGCCCTTCCTCGCGAGCGCTACGACGGCCGCGTTCGTCCACATGCAGGTCTCATCGAGATCGCGGTTTTCGGACACGAAGATCTTGCGGTACGCCCTGTATGACGCGCGGCAGGAGAAGTCGAGGATGCCCTCGTGCTTAAGACCCTTTTCCCTCACCGCCTTGAGCTTTTCGATTATCGCCTCGTCGCCCATTTCCTTCGGGTCAACGCGGTACTTCGTAGCTTTTTTAAGCTTTGCAGGGGTGTCCTGCGGAATCGGGGTCGGAAGGGGCTTTATACCCTTGCAGTTCTTTTTCTGCTCCTTCGCCTTCGACTCTATCGCGCCGACTATTTCGGGAATGAGCTTTTCAGAAAACTCGTTGAAGGAATACTCGACGCAGCCCGAATCATCGAACACCCGCGCGACGAATCCCGTGCCGCCCATTCTTCCGCCCGAGCCGATATTTACGCCGGAGCGGGAAACAGACCACGAGCGGCTGTCGTCGGCGACGGCGAGCACCGAGGCGTAGGCGAATTTTTCCCTGAGCGCGGCGACGAGCTTTTTCATCGCCGGCTTCTGTCTTGAAATTGCTGGAAACATTACGTAAACTCCTTATAGTTCATTTGCTCTATTATACCCTCTTCGCGCATTTTTGTCAAGTTAAAACCCCGGCGCGTGCCGGATTGTAAAAAAGCCGTTTGTTCTTCATCAAAAAGCCCGTGCGAAGGCACGGGCGGTAAAATGTTCTTTTTTCTCATCAACGAATCGGTTTACTCCTGATTCACGTTTGTTTCGGCGGCGGGAAGTTCATGATAAATAAGAGTTACAGCTGATTTATCCACCCATATTGAGGGCCTAACGCCATTCACTGATCTGCCGCTTCTGCTAAACGTGAAACATCCGCTGAGTGCCGATGCATATGAAAAAGGTCCTGGATCACCGGTGACTTCGGACGATATGTCCTCTCCTTTGCGGAGCCACCACCATGCCTGCCGATCAAAGTTCAGCGCATCATTATAGTAGTATTCCAACCCGGTCGCGGCGGCGTATTCTGTCCCGATCCCTTCTCCTTTATACATCGCTCCTATCTGCCGGAGAATCCATGACTCATCCATGTTCAAAAGAAAGAACCTGTCGTTCGTTCCGGTATCTTCCTGAACCGCCGGACAGATATGTTCCTGCTCTTCCTGATCGAATATCTGGTAGAAGAAATCGTTTATCAGCCAGTCTCTAAGATCACATTTATCCCATTCGACATAACTGGTTGACTCATCATATCGGTGCCCGGTCAGCACGTATTTTGAAATAAGCCAGTATTTATCATCATTTTCTTCGATGATGTACCACTCGATCGGCTCATCTCCGTTTTCCAAATCATTATCCTGTTCGTAACTGCCGAACAATGCCGTAACCGTTCCGGGCTCAAACGGGAGCCAGCGTGCAATAAAACGTTTGTCTTCTGCCCATATCCATTTGATAACCCCGTTCACATATTTTTCCGGCAGATACCAACCCAGAAAGTAATACCCGTCACGATGCGCATCAGGCAAAATAAGGTCGCTGTAGTAATCAAACGATATCTCGACGTTCTCGACATATCCGCCGTTTGCATCTAAAATAGCTTTATATGTCAGCGGCGACCAGTGAGCAATCAGAGTGATATCTTCTGTTGCTTTGTCTGTCTCAAAATCCCATTTTTGATCATCAAGATACCAACCTTCAAAAGAATAACCTTCCCTCGACGGGTCAGCAGGGGGATTGACCGGTTCGTTTCTCGGAGAATCTATTGTTGTGTCGCTGATTTCTTCGCAATCGTAATCGAAGATAACAATCACAAAATCATTTTTCAAAATCCGGCCGGCTTTAGCGATCCCCTGTCCGGCGATTATCACGCCCAGAGCGATCACGAGCGCCGCGGAGCTCGCCGCGAGATATCCGAACAGCCGCGGCTCGGCGCGATCCTTCTTTTTCCCCGTCGCGGATTCCGGCAGGAAATCCTTCGCGTCGCGTATTTCAAACGAATCAAATTTCTTTTTTATTTTTCTGAGTGCTTTCATGGCTTTCTCCCTTCCCGTAATATCCGCGCAGTTTTTCGAGCGCCCTTGCGTACTTCATCCGGACTGCGTCCCCGCTCTGCCCGACGATCCCGCCGATATCATTAAACTTAAGCCGCTCGACCGCTCTGAGGACAACTATCTGCCGCTCCGACGAGTTCAGCAGGGCAAGCAGGCGCGAGACCTCGTCGGAGTTTTCGACGCCGGCAAAATCGTCTCGCGCGCCGACGCTTTCGCTGAGTTCATCATAGTCCGAGAGGCGTCTTCTCTTGAGCCGGTTCATCGCAACGTTTCTGCCGATGGCGAGTACCCAGGATCGGGCGTTTCCGCGCTTTTCGTCGTATGTGTTCGCGCAATCCATTATTTTTATAAACGTCTCCTGCATGACCTCGTCCGCCTCGCCTTCCCTGCCGAGGATAGAATAGGCGAGCGAATAGACCTGCCTGCCCGTTTTTTCGTAAAGGACCGACAGCGCGGTCATATCGCCGGAGGCGATTTTTTTCACAGCCGCGTTGCACGCGGCGCCGTCAAATAATTTCATATCAGTGCTTCCCGCCGCCTCCCTCATAATATAATACAAAAAAAGGAGCCGAAACCGAACAAATATTTTTAAAAAATCATAAAAAGCACGAAATCAGTCACGTATTGAGGCGCGTTTTGCGGCTCCGCGCGTATCGCAGACATTTATCGGCTCCGTCATGTTGTGAAAACCCCCTCGCTATGGTATAATATTGGGGAATAAAATGTCCGCCGGCCGCGGAGGTCTGTCAGAAAATGTCTCTGAATGAAATAGTCATAAAAGGCGCAAGAGTAAATAACCTGAAAAACATAAACGTCGCCGTGCCGAGAGATAAACTGGTGGTTTTCACCGGTCTTTCCGGCTCGGGCAAATCATCCCTCGCTTTCGATACGATATACGCGGAGGGGCACCGGAGATTTGTCGAGTCGCTGTCATCGTACGCACGCATGTTCCTCGGTCAGATAGACAAACCCGACGTGGATCTGATCGAGGGCCTTTCGCCCGCCGTTTCGATAGATCAGAAAACGACATCGAAAAATCCCCGCTCGACGGTCGGCACCGTGACCGAGATTTACGATTATCTCAGACTCATGTACAGCCGTATCGGAATACCTCACTGTCCGGTATGCGGAAAAGTAATAAAACAGCAGACGATCGACCAGATCGTCGACGACATAATGACCCTCCCCGAGGGGACGCGCTTTATTCTGACAGCCCCCGTCGTGAGGGCAAAAAAGGGTATGCACGAAAAGGTCTTTGCCGAGGCGCGCAAAAACGGGTTCACCCGGGCGAGGGTCGACGGCGAGATCATCACCCTTGACACGGCCGAAGACGGCGAAAAGCTCGACAAGAACAAAAAGCACGACGTCGACATCGTCGTCGACCGGATCGTTATGAAGGAATCCGTCAGAGGGCGGGTCTCGGACTCTGCCGAGACGGCGCTCAGGATGGCGGGCGGGAATCTCAGGATGGTGACCGCCGACGGTTCCGAGGAACGCACGTATTCACAGAATTACGCCTGTGAGGAGCACGGCTTCGGGGTGAGCGAGCTCACCCCCCGGATGTTCTCGTTCAACAACCCGCTCGGCGCCTGCGAAAAATGCGCCGGGATCGGCTCGCTCAAGACGCTTTCCGTTGACCTCGTCATCCCCGACAGGAATCTGTCGATAGCCGGAGGCGCGATAAACGTAAACGGGTTCAAATCGATAGAGGACAGCACCTGGACGGCGCCTCTCTACGCGGCCGTCGGCAAAAAATACGGCTTCACACTAGATACGCCGATAAAGGATTATTCTCCCGAGGCGCTCAACGTCCTGCTTTACGGTGCGGGGAGCGAGACCTTTGAGGTCGACCGCACGTTTGACAGGCGGCACACGCACGGGTTCGTCCGTTTCGACGGCGTCCTTAACCTCATCGAACAGCGCGCCGAAGGCGGCACTTTCTATTCGAATCAGGATTATTACGACCAGTTTTTCGAGTTCGTCGACTGCCCGGTCTGCAAAGGCCGCCGGCTGAAGGACGAGATCCTCGCCGTGACCGTCGGGGGTCTGAACATCGACGGGTTCTGCCGTCTTCCGATTAACGACGCGCTCGATTTCGTCAACGGTCTCTCGCTCACCCCGACCGAGGCAAAGATCGCCGGAGAGATCATCAAGGAGCTCCGCTCACGCCTCGGATTCCTCTCAAACGTCGGACTGAGCTACCTCACGCTCGGCCGCTCCGCGGGGACTCTCTCGGGCGGCGAAGCGCAGAGAATACGGCTTGCGACGCAGATAGGCAGCTCGCTGATGGGCGTGCTCTATATTCTCGACGAGCCGAGCATCGGGCTCCATCAGAGGGACAACGGCAAACTGATCGCCGCCCTCAAAAGTCTTCGCGATCTCGGAAACAGCGTTATTGTCGTGGAACACGACGAAGAGACGATGCTCGAATCCGACTATATCGTCGACATCGGTCCCGGCGCCGGCGTGCGCGGCGGCGAAGTCGTAGCCTGCGGGACTCCCGAAGAGATCATGAGATGCGAAAACTCGATCACCGGGCAGTATCTCAGCGGCAGGAAAAAGATCCCCGTCCCGGCGTCACGGCGCAGGGGCAGCGGCGCCGTGCTGACGGTTCACGGAGCGACCTTTCACAACCTCAAAAACGTCGACGTCGGGTTCCCCCTCGGAAAGTTCATCTGCGTGACTGGCGTGTCGGGATCCGGAAAATCCTCGCTCGTTGACGGCATTCTTTACCCGGTGCTCGCGAAAAAGCTCAACAGGGCGACGGCGCGCGCCGGAGCTCACAGAGACGTGACGGGGTACGAAGAGCTCGACAAGGTCATCGGTATCGATCAGAGCCCGATCGGCCGCACTCCGCGCTCGAACCCGGCGACGTACACCGGACTTTTCAACGACATCCGCTCGCTTTTCGCCTCGACGAACGACGCGAAGATACGGGGATACGGTCCCGGGCGGTTCTCATTCAACGTGAAAGGCGGCCGCTGCGAGGCATGTCAGGGAGACGGCGTGAGATGCATAGAAATGCACTTCCTGCCGGACGTCTACGTCACCTGCGACGTATGTAAGGGTCAGCGGTACAACCGCGACACGCTCGCCGTGAAATACAAGGGCAAGTCCATAAACGACGTGCTCGAGATGACCGTCGAGGAGGGCGTGACCTTTTTCGAAAACGTCCCGCGCATAAGCTCACGGCTGCGCACGCTGTACGACGTCGGGCTGGGATACATCAAAATCGGCCAGTCCTCGACAACTCTCTCGGGCGGCGAGGCGCAGCGCGTCAAGCTCGCGACCGAGCTTTCAAAACGCAGCACCGGAAGGACCTGCTACATCCTCGACGAGCCGACGACGGGACTTCATACCGACGACGTCAGGCGCCTCGTCGAGATACTCCAGCGGCTTACGGATCAGGGCAACACCGTTATCGTGATCGAACACAACCTCGAGCTCATCAAGACCTGCGACTATATAATCGACATGGGACCCGAGGGCGGCGAGGGCGGCGGCACCGTCATCGCGGCGGGGACTCCCGAGGAAGTCGCCGAAGTCCCGGGCTCGTTTACCGGGCAATATCTGAGAAAAATACTGAATATGAAAAACTGACCGCTTGCCAAAGGAGACGTGATGAAAAAATATCTTATCCCGAAAGAGGGAAACTTTTACAAGGCTAACCTTCATTCTCACTCCGTCATATCCGACGGAGCGGACACCCCGGAGCATCTCAAGGAAGAATACAAAAAAATGGGGTATCAGGTTTACGCCTATACCGATCACGACGTTTTCATACCCCATAACGACCTGACCGACGACGACTTTCTCGCGCTGAACGGCTACGAGGTCGAGATAAACGACGCAAACGTGGCCTACGACTGTTTCGAACGCGTACGCTGCTGTCACCTTTGCTTCATCGCCCTCGACAGGGACATGACCGAGCAGGTCTGTCTCCACAGAAAGCGGTACATGTTCGGAAACGCCCCGAAATACGCGCGGAAAATGAACTGGGGGAGCGCTCCCGACTACGTGAGAGAATATAACGCCGGGTGCATAAACGACATGATCCGCCGCGCGAAGGCGGCGGGGTTCTTCGTCTCGTACAACCATCCCGCCTGGTCTATGGAATATTATCCGCAGTACATGAGCTACGACGGCTTCGACGCGCTCGAGATATACAACGGAGGCTGTATCTACTCCGGCTTCGGAGACATGAACGGACGGGTGTACGACGAGATGCTGAACGGCGGCAAGCGCCCCTTCGTGACGGGAAGCGACGACAATCATCCCGTCCCGCGCCCGGGCGACCCGTCGTGCGAATGCGGGAGCGCCTTCACCATGATAAAAGCGAAAAAGCTCGACTATCCCTCGATAGCCGACGCTCTGAAAAAAGGGCACTTTTACGCTTCGATGGGTCCCGAAATAAAAGAACTCACTTTCGAAAACGACGTCGTCACGGTTGAATGCTCGCCCGCCAGGACGATAGAACTGCGGACGGACATAAGATCGTGCATGTCGGTCAGACCGGGGGCGGTCCCGTCCACTCACGCCGAACTTCCGCTTCATCCCTACGCGAACTATTTCCGGGTGGTAGTGACCGACGAGCGCGGCAGGACGGCCGAAACTCACGCATATTTCAGAGACGAGCTCTGACGGAGGTAAACAAGACATGGAAAGCATAATCAGAAAGGGTTATATAGGAAACCCGGCCCAGCTCCTTACGCTCCGCCGCGTGACCGTTTCGGAAGGCAAAGCGAAGGGCGCCGAGGTCATAGAGATCGCCACGCCCGGGGGTCTTTATCTCGAGATACTCCCGGATAACGGACTCGATATCGGCAAGGCGGCCTTCCTCGGGACAAACATGTCCTGGATGAGCAAAAACGGATACGATCAGCCGCTCCGCGATCTGCCTTACGAAAACGAATTTCTGAACTACTTCCCCGGCGGGATGCTCTATACCTGCGGCCTGCGCTCGGCGGGTCCCGCCAACCGCGACGGGGGGGAATGGTTCCCGCTCCACGGACGCTATCACGGCACCCCGGCGGAGCACGTTTCGGCTCACGTCAGGGACGACGTCGTCACGGTCAGCGGAACCGTCCGCGAGACCGCGCTTTTCGGTCACGTCCTCGAGCTTTCCCGTGAGATAACCGTGCCGGTATTCGGCTCCGGGGTGAGGATACACGACGAGATCAGAAATCTCACCCCGCGCCCCGAGGAGTATATGATGATCTATCACTGCAATTTCGGATATCCCATGCTCTCCGAAAACGCGCGGCTCGTCCTGCCCGAGGACAGGGAGACCGTCCCGCGCACGGAATTCGCAAAAACCGGTCTCGGACGCGAGCTCGTATTCGACGCGCCCGTCGATAACGAGGAGGAGCGCGTTTTCTTCCAGAAAATGAAATCTGATTTCACCGCCCGCCTTGAAAATCCGTCGCTCGGCGTCGCCGCAGAAATGAAATGGTCGGGGGATACCCTCCCGATTCTTACCGAATGGAGGAGTATGGCGAGCGGCGATTACGTCCTCGGCCTCGAACCGACGAACTGCTACATAAACGGTCGTCACGACGAGCGCGAAAACGGCACTTTGCCGGTCATCCCCGCCTTCGGAACCGTCAAAAACACCGTTTCGATCGCTTTCTCGCGTATGGGCGAAAAGGATTGAAGCCTGTGAAAAGCAGGATATCAAATCACAGACTGACCTGATAACGATCATTGAAAAGATAACGCGCCGCCCTGCCGCAGGGCGGCGCCCTTCATTTTCGCCAAAACGTATCGCCTCTATCTTTTTAACCCCGCCGTGTTGACATATTATGAACAAAGTGGTATAATCATGCTCAGCGTGTAACCGGAGGGCAACATGAAAAAAGCATCTTACGGCGAAAAGGTATTCGGCGGAAAAATTTTTACAAATCCAAATCTGATGAGTATGTTCCGGCTCGTGCTGATACCGGTCATCCTCATCCTTTACATAAAGGAAAAATACGTCGCGGCGGGCGTCACATTCCTGATATCCGGGATAACCGACGTCATAGACGGCTGGGTCGCGAGGCGTTTCAACATGGTCTCCGATCTCGGGAAAGCGCTCGATCCCGCAGCGGACAAACTGACTCAGGCGGCGGCGCTCCTGTGCATCTCGTTCAGGCACAACGAGGTAATCCCCCTCATGGTCCTGTTCTTCTTCGTACAGATCATAATGGCGCTCACGGGGATCCACACAATCCAGCGCACGGGAAAAATGGTGTACGCGAGATGGTACGGCAAGTTCAATACCGTCCTTCTGACCCTCTCGATCGTAGCTATCCTTCTGTTCCGCCTGTCCGGTATACCGCTCGTCGTCATCACCGCCGTCTGCTTCGTTTCGGGCGTGGTCACGCTCACTCTCTATATGATACACTACGGACGGATGATAAAAAGCTCCGACCTTGAAGACGCAAAAAAGGAGTCCGTGACGGCCGGATCCGGAGAAACTCCCGAAGGCGAATAAAAAAACAGTTGCAAAAAAAATATTTATGTGGTATAATACCCGTCGCGTCTGCCGGACGGCCGTCCGGCGGCAAATCTGATGAGAGGTGCCTACAATGAAAGCAGGAATACATCCCGAATACAAAGAAGTCACTGTTAAGTGCGCATGTGGCGAAGAATTCGTGACCCGCTCCACTAAGGACAGCATCCGCGTCGAAATTTGCTCAAAGTGCCATCCCTTCTACACCGGCAAACAGAAGTTTGTCGATGCGGGCGGCCGTGTTGACAAGTTCAAGAGACGTCTTGCGATTTCCGGAAAACAGTAAAGAGCGTAAACGCGTTCATTCGCACTTCATCCGCGATTCGCGGGGCGGCATATAATGTCGTATCTGCGGGCAGAGGACTTCCTCTGCCCGCTTTTTATTCTCAAACAAGGAGGATGCCCATAAAATGGAAATAATCAGCGAAGCAATCAACGCGGAACGCGCCGCCGTGATAGCCGTCATGACGGACGACCGCCTCGAGCACGCCATGAACGCCTCGCTCGACGAGCTCGAGCGGCTGCTCGAGACCGCGGGGGGGCACGCCTTCGTGCGGATGATACAGAAAAAAGAGCATCCCGACGTCCGCACGTACCTCGGCAAGGGCAAGCTCTCGGAGCTTTCCGATCTGTGCCGCACGGAGGAGATCACCCTCGTCGTCGCCGACACGGAACTCTCCCCTTCACAAATCAGGAATATGGAGCAGGCGCTCGACGACGGAGGCGGCTCGCCGCCGAGGGTCATCGACCGCAGCATGCTCATCCTCGATATTTTCGCCCTTCACGCGGGAACCGCCGAGGGCAAGCTTCAGGTCGAGCTCGCGCAGCTGAGGTACACAGCGCCGCGTCTCATCGGCAAAGGGCTCCAGCTCTCGCGTCAGGGCGGCGGGAGCATAGCCGCGCGCGGTCCCGGCGAGACCAAACTCGAGACCGACCGGAGACATATTTCGAGAAGGATCCAGGCGATCGAGGAAGAGCTTTCAGAAATAGAACGCCGGAGAGCGACTCAGCGCAAGGCGCGCGACCGCTCGGGGATCTGCAAGGCGGCGATCGTAGGATACACAAACGCTGGAAAGTCAACGCTTCTCAACCGCCTCACCGACGCGGGGATTCTCGCCGAGGACAAACTCTTCGCGACCCTCGACCCGACGACGAGGAGATTCACTCTCCCCGACGGGCACGAGATGCTTCTCGTCGACACCGTCGGATTCATAAGGAATCTTCCGACACATCTGATTAAGGCCTTCCGCTCGACGCTTGACGAAGCGGCATTTTCCGACGTCACGCTTATCGTCGCCGACGCCTCGGACCCCGAGGTGACGGAACAGCTGAAGGTGACGACCGATCTTCTTGAAAGTCTCGGCGCGTCGGGAAAACCGACGCTTCTCATCTTCAACAAATGCGACGCGGCGGAGGAGGAACCCGTCGTTCCGGCGGGATTTAAGCCCGAAAACGTCGTCTTTATCTCGGCGCTCGACGGAAGAGGGATCGAAGGGCTCACGTCCGCCCTCACGCGTCTTGTGAACGAGACGACGGGACGGCACGTTTTCATAATTCCGGTATCGCGTCAGGACGTCGTCGCGGGGCTGTACCGCGACGCCAGGGTCGAAAGCGCGGAATACGGAGAAGACGCCGTCAGAGTGACCGCTGTGTGCGGAGAGGCGGCCTACGGAAGGTACGGACAGTGGGCGGCAGACTGACGGTCACCCTCGGCGGAACGGGCACCGGGGAATATGAGGAGAAACGTTCGAGATTCATCGGCTATGCCCGTCCGGTAAAATCCGCCGAAGAAGCCGCGGAGTTCATTGCAGAGATAAGAAAAAAACACTCCGACGCCCGGCACAACGTCTACGCTTACCGGGTAGGAGAGAACGTCACGGGATATTCCGACGACGGCGAACCGAAGGGAACGGGCGGGCTTCCCGTGCTCGGCCTGCTTCAGAAATCCGGGATCACCGACGCGGCCGTCGTCGTCACGCGTTATTTCGGAGGGATACTCCTCGGCACCGGCGGGCTCGTGCGCGCCTACACCGAGGCGGCGCAGGCGGCGATCGGCGACGCCGGAGTCGTCACGCTCGCGCCTTTTGAGATGATATCGGTCAGGGTCTCGTATCCGCTTCATCAGGCGACCGTACGCGAAATATCCCGGTTCCCGACAGCTAGACTGCTCGATACCTCCTTCGGAGAGGAAATCACGCTCGAAACCGCGGTCGCGGAAGACGACGCGGAACGGTTCCTTGTTTTGCTTGCCGACGCAACTGGCGGCAGGGCGCAGATCTCCCGCACCGGCACCGAACTCCTTCCCTGTCCCGTCTGAGATCGTCCCCGGCTTGACATTTCACGTAAAAATCGTATAATGGTACAGTAAAACCTTCACGAAAGGATAATGAAATGAAACGAAGAAGAATCTTATCACTCATCGCGGCCTTCCTTATGCTTGTTACGGCGCTCGCTTCCTGCATGCCCGGCGAAAAAGCGCCGGAAGACACGAGTGTAAAGCCGTTCGAAACGGCGAAGGAACCGACCGAAACCACGGCGGAGCCCGACGTCACGACAGAACCCGCTGTCGAAGACGACCTCCCGGCGGTCAGAGCGCTTTACGAAGCTCTGAAGGAAAAAGGATCGGTCGAAATCGGTCTTTCCTCCCTCCCTGCCGGGCTTGTCGGCGACTCTGTCGACGTCGGCAACATCAAGGCAAAGATCTATTACGCCGAAAACAAGTCCGCGCTCGAGCTGGGCGCGCAGATCTCGGGTAAGACCTACGACCTCATCGCGACAATCAGCGAAAAGGAGATAACGCTCAGGACCGGCCTTCTCGATGGCGCGTACGGGATCAATCTCGACGACGCGAAAAAGAATATCGGCAAAAACGAGTTTCTTTCTGATCTTCTCGGTGAAGTTTTCGGTTCGGATGACGGCGAGAACAAACCGTCGGTCGATATTATCATCGATTCTTTAAAAAACAGCTTCAATTCCGCAAAACAGCTCGGGATATTTGCCGGAAAATACGGGGAAAAGCTCAAAGACATAGTAAACAAAGTCTGCGAGATTAATAAGTCGTCCGAGAACGGCGGTTCGGTCATAAACTTCACAGTCAGAGTCGAGGACGCTGCCGAGATCCTGAAACAGCTTTACGGCGAATTCAGGAATGACGCGGAGCTCCGCGATTTCATTGAAGCAAATTTCGGAGAAGCGGCAAGGCAGGCCGGCATTCCGATCGACGACCTATACAGCCTCACCGACGAGCAGATCAGGTCTTTTGCCGACGAATACACCGAACAGTTCAAGGGATACAGACTGGAGGGCGAGATCCGCGTTTCCGGCGGAAATAACGTCCTCAGCGCCTCGTTTGTCGTCAAAGATCCCTCCGAAAAAGACTTTGCCAGGATCGAAATCTCGCTGGAAGGCGACGTGAAAACCGCCTCTCTCGAGTATGAGGGCGGCTTCTATTCCGTTTCGTACGAGATAAAGACCGACACCGAACAGGAGTACAACGCGGTCGTAAACCTGACAAGAAAAGAGAATAACGCCACGGTGACGATAGAACTCTGCAATATCTCGTACAACAAAGAAACAAACGCATACACCGCCGTTATTTACGCAAACGACGCTGTCATAGAGATAAAGGGGACCCTCGAGGTTTCCCCGTCTTACGCACGCTTTACGGTAAGTTCCGTAACAATCGACGAAGAGGAAGTTTTCAGCGGCGAATTTTACGTGATCCTTAACGCAAACGACAGCATGCCCGAAGCCGCCGAGGGGTATACCGACATCCTGACGTTGAGTGAAGAAGACTTCAACGATCTTGCCGAAAAGATCATGGCTCAGATGCCCTCGTTTGAACCGGAAGGCGGCTCCGCGGACGTTTGACGGAAAAGCGAAGGACCCGGCGGGCATACCGCCCGGCGCCCGTCTGCTGCCCCGACCGGCGTTGACCGCACCGGGGTGTTGACTTTCCCGGCAAAAACATTATAATTATTATCCGAAAAACATGCCCGAAAGGAAAATGAAATGAAAGCAAAGAGAATAATCGCGCTGATCACCGCGGCGCTGATGCTTGCCCTCGCGCTCGCCTCCTGCTCGGCAGGCGGGACCGACAAGCCCGCCGGGACCACGGCAAAGCCCGCCGAAACGACGGAAAAGCCGACGGAAGAAACCACAAACAAGCCGGCTGAGGAAACGACCGAAAAGGAAGTCGTAACTACAAACGATCCGTTTATCGATGAAAACGGTCTCCCGACAGTCAGGACGCTGTACAACAACGACCCCGGCGACATATCCCCCCTCGCCCTCGCCGATTTCGGATTCACCGGAAAGATCGACATTAAGAAAAGGACGGGATACGGATACGCGATCGACGCCCGGATGAGCGAAGACGGCGAACTCACGCCCCGCGTTGACCGTGAGATCAACTGGACCGGAAAATCAAACAGCGCCCAGTGGACGTGGGACGGAAAGTTCCATTACATGCCCTTCACCTTCTACAAGGACGGGGTAACGATAAACGAGATCATAATGGGCGAGGTCACCAGCTGGGGCTGGGAGAGAGACGCTGACGGCAATTTCGTCAATCCGGTATATTTCTCGGATTTCGACCGTCTTCAGATCTGGTACACGGACAATCCGGACGACACCTGGACGCGCTGGGACTGCAAGGCGACAGGCGACAGGAACTGGCCCTCCGACGAACCTACGCTCCGCGGCACTCCCACACAGGCGATCCGGTTCATCGGTCCGGACGTGACGGCTAAGTATTTCATGATGTACGATCCGGACCCCCAGGAGACAGAGCTCTGGACAGGAGTCGGAACGAACTCGTTCTACGGTATATACGACCCGGCAAACGTCGCCGGCGAATAAGAAAACGGGCAAACGAAAAACCGGCGAAAAGCCGGTTTTTCGTTTGCTTTTTTATTTCAGGATCACGGCGAGGTCCTCGGCTGGGACGACGTAGACGATCGAACCGCCCCCGACCATGACGTACCTGAGTTCCTCATAGTCGTCGGGATCGCTCTGCCCGTCTTCCTCCCCATCCTGTTCATCCTCAAAGGCAACGGTGTTTCCTATAAGTAGTACCGAGCTTTTTTCGACGTCGACCGTGACCGATGACGAAGATTCTCCCGACGTCGTCGTGACCTTTTCGGTGTATGCGACGGTCGCCCTGCAGAAAAGGCCGTCCGTGTCGAGACCGTAGCCGCCAAGCTCATCTTCCGTCACGCCGTAGGCGTACCACCTGTCGAGCTTTATCCCCGTGAGTTCTTCGTAAACGCTCAGTCCTTCCTCCGACGCGGCATCCGAGCCGTCCGGCTCGCCATCCCCGGTCTTTTTCGTGAATCCGTCGGGCACGGCCGGCGTGATCACGTTTCCGTCCTCGTCCTTCACCTCGTCGGTCCCGGGGACGCGGGTATAAACGACGCCGTCTCTGCCGGAATAATCAAGCGCGACGGAACTCACAGACGAGAGCCCCGACGGCGGGACCGTAAAGGTCTCGTTTTTTATCATGTCGTCGAGGGACATTTCAAAGCAGTCGGTTATATCCGTTTCGAGCAGGTAAATAGCCCCGCCCCCGTCGATCCTGACGTACCAGACGTCGGAATACGGATTGAAGGCGCCAACCGACACCGTTGTCCTGCCGCCGTTTTTAAGGGTGACGACGACGCTCTTCCCGGGATTGTCGAGCCCGTATTCGGCCTCTTCTCCCGTCGGCGGGATCGAGCCCTTCGCCGTCAGTCCTATCGCGTCGTTAACGAGAGAGGCGCCGACTTCCTGATCGAGCGGAAAGGTCCTGTCTGACGTGAGATAGTACTTTTCCCCGTCCTTATCGACCGAAACCTCTCCCTTTTCCGATATGTAGCTCACGCGCGAAACGAGATCGGACGAAAACTCAAACAGAGATATTTTGCCGTCCGCCGGCTCAGTATCGGAGGGAGCGTTCTGCTCCTCCCTGCGGGATATCCCGACGGCTATCAGAAGCGCGGCGACGGCCACGGCGAGGATCACCCCGGGGATTATCAGTTTTCTGAGACTTTTCATCGGCGTCTTTATCTGACCTTCCTGCGGTACCAGACTATGAGTCCTACGGCGATGAGTATCACCGGGACGATTCCTATAATGATCGTCCCCCAGGTGTTTGCCGAGCCCTCGGTGACCTGAAGCGCCTGAACCTGAAGCGCCTTTGCCGACGCCGTGGCGACCGTAGTCTTGCCGGAAAGCTTTGAGATGACAGAGAGCATGTACGGTACGTTGGCGTAATAACCCGCGGTGTTCCCGTCAAGGATCGTGTCGGTCGAGAACCACAGAAGCGCGCCGTCTCCCTTTTTTGACATGGCGCCGGTTATGATCTTTCCTTCCCTGTCGCCCGATTCTTTCTTGTAATCGAGCTGCGGGCGGGTCTGCTCTCCTCCTTCCGGATCGTTTACGGTCTCTCCGAAATATTTCGAGAGGTCTTTCACGTATCCCTGGACGGACGTCGTGAGAAGCTCGGAGACCGTCACTCCTTCGGGAGTTTCTTCGGTTTTAAGTATTTCATGGGCGGCCGGAACGATCACGCGCACGTTCTGCTGCAGCGAAGAGGAAAACTCGTTTTCGGCGATCTGCGCGTAAACGTACGGCGGAATCTGATAATAGTGCGATTCGCTCCCTTCACAGACGAGCGAATACCCGTAATCAAGACCGAGAGACCTTGTGAATCCGTAAACGTTCGGCAGCTCAAGCGTCGAAAGATTGCCCCCGAGATTCGTCACGAGTATGACGTTCCCGCCGTTGTCCACAAAACCGGAAAGGGCTGACGTTTCGTCTGCGGTGAGATCGAGCGTCGGCGAGTTCAGGATGATCACGTCCGCGTCCTCCGGCATTTTGTCAGCCGTCAGGGTGGGAAGCTCCCGGAGAACGATATTCTCCGCGGAGATGAGCTTTGTGACCGTCGCGTCAAGAGCAGTCTCACCGTGACCGGAGGTGTAGTAAACCGTCGGGAGCTTTGACGTCGTAACGTAGTCTATCGCCGTCGCGAGGCAGTTCTCGGCGTCGAAATACGTCGGGTTGTCGACCTGCTGATTGTAATAATACGCATAGAAAGCGACTTCCTCCTCCGAATACTGTCTGTAATAAATCTCGGACTGCTTTATGACCTTGCTGCGGCCGTTGCTCGCGTTAGCCACGATGATGTTCGTATCTGACGACTCGAGGGTCTCCTCGGTGTAATTTCCGATAAAGCCCGGCTTTATGTTGGGATCGACCTGCTCGCATATTATGTTCGGGTTGAGGTCGGCGAGCCGCTTGGCGTACTCCAGCGTGACCTTGTCTGTCGCCGCAGATTCGGACACGACGTATATGTTAACCTTGTCCGAGACACCGGCGACGAGTTCCCTCGTCGCGTCGGAAATGTCATACACGCCGTTTTTCGAGAGATTGTATTTTGTGAATCGGGACGGCAGGAGATTTACCGCGACGTTCACGATTATGACGACGGCGAGAACTATCGCCGCGCCGATGAGGGTTACCGAGCCGAGCTTTGCCGCCCGCTTGTTTTTGATTTTCTTTTCGTTTCCGTTCATTTTGCGCCTCTCAGTTATAACGGCGTTTTTCGAAAACGACGCCGGTAAGATAGCAGAACAGCGCGGCGACAGAACCGTAGTAAACTATCGTCGTCATGTCGAAAAGTTCATTCGTCACGAAGTCCCCGAGTCTGTCAAACAGCGACGCCTCGCCGACGACGTTCTGGAACAGACCCGTGTAGACCGAACCGTTCGTTATGTATATTATGACAAGCACCGCCTCTATAACGACCGCGACGGTGAACGCTATCCAGTAATCCTTCGTCAGGAGATAGACGACCACGCCGAGCAGCAGAACGGCGACCGTCAGGGCGATGAAGGACGCTATCGCGGTGTTCGGCACCGCGTAGGAGATCATCGACGAGATGTAGATCAGGAAAAGCGTCCCTATACCGAGCACGGCGGCTATGACCTGCGACTCCGTGAGGGCGGACATGAACATGCATATCGCCGCCATCGCGCAGGAGAGCAGGAAATACGCGAGAAGCCCCGCGTAGGCCGAGCCGAGATTCACCGTTCCGTAGAACGACAGAATTATCGGTATCAGCCCCATAAGTCCGCACGGGATGGCGAGGACGGTGACCGTCGCGAGATATTTCCCGGCGACGATCTGCCCCGTTGTGAGCGGAAGCGAATAGAGGAGAAGGTCTGTCTTCTGCCGCCTTTCCTCGGCAAAGGTCCTCATGGTGATGAGCGGCACGGCGAGCATCAGAACTATCGCCGAATTCGGAAGGACCGCCTCAAACTTCGGGTATCCGCCGGTAAAGCAGTAGAGCCTTACGAAAATGCCCGTCACGGCGATCATCAGGGCTATCGAGATATAACCGACGACCGTCGAGAAATACGATTTCATTTCTCTTTTATATACGGAAATCATCAGTCTTCCCTCCTTCCCCCGAAGAGCGGAGAGTAATCGTCGCCGTCTTCGTCTTCGTCTTCGCCTTTTTCGTCTTCATTCTCCCCGACAACTCCGTCCTCCCCGGGATCCTTTTCTGCGGAGTCGTCTCCGTCGCTCCGGGAATAGTGCTCGGTCAGGCGGATGAACACCTCCTCGAGCGACGGCTCCTCGCGCGTCAGTCTGAGGACCGCAAACCCGCCGGACGCAAACGCGCGGAAAAGAGACTCCGTGAGATCTGCTCCCTCTTCGGCTTCAACGCGCACGTCGTAAAGATTATCTCCCTTTCCCGGGACGATATCGCAGCCGGTGACGCCGGGAACGCTCTCCACGGTCTTCTTTATCGACTCGGGGTTCGATCTCACGGTGAGCAGCACGGCGTTTTCGGGAGTGTTGTCCTTTCTTATGTTTTCAAGAGTATCCGAGGCGACGAGACGTCCCTCGTTGAGTATCATCACGTGATCGCAGACCGCCTGGACCTCCGCGAGGATATGGCTCGAAAGGATTATCGTCCTCGTCTTGCCGAGCTCCGAGATGAGCTCGCGTATCTCGATTATCTGACGGGGGTCGAGGCCTACCGTGGGCTCGTCGAGTATTATAAGCTCGGGGTCGCCGAGCATCGCCTGGGCGATGCCGACGCGCTGACGGTATCCTTTTGACAGATGCTTTATAAGCCGGTCACGCATATCGGTGATCCCCGTCTCCTCCATGACGTCAAACACCTTTTCGGTGAGATCGGCCGCGCGTATGCCCTTCGCCCTTCCCACGAATTTCAGGTATTCAAGCGGCGTCATGTCGGGATATACCGGAGGTATCTCCGGAAGATATCCGATGTGCTTTTTCGCCTTTACGGCGTCCACGAAAATATCCGCGCCGTCGATCAGCACCTCGCCGGCCGTCGGCGCAAGGCATCCGGTTATCATGTTCATCGTCGTGGTCTTCCCGGCTCCGTTCGGACCGAGGAAGCCGTAGATCTTCCCCTGTTCGATAGTGAAGCTCAGGTCGTTCACCGCGACGTGATCCCCGTACACCTTGGTAAGATTTCTTACCTCAATCAAAGTTTTTTCCTCCTCGCGGGCAGGATGCCCGGTCATTAAAGATAATTATAACGCAGAAATGTGATTTTTCTGTGTACCTTATGAAAAAATTAAACGCGGGCGCGCCGTGCGGCGCGCCCGGTCGTGCTTTTATTGTCAGCCGAGGGGTACCGGATGATACGAGATGACCGACACCGCGCCGTCGACGTCCCTGAACAGGACCTCGTATTTGTAGCTGAGTTTTACCCAGGTGTCGTAGTAGCCGTCCTCGATGTACTTGTAAAGACTTTCGTATCCCGTCTCGGGCGCCTCGGATTCGACGTAGAACGAAACGGTCGCGCGGTAAAGAACTCCGCCGTCGGAGAACTTCTGCTCTATCAGCTGATCGCACTCCTGGTGTGAAAATGTTCCGCCGTGCGCCGAACCGGTCCAGGTCACGACGACGCCTTCGCCTTCCGCGTACCTGCCGTCATGCTCGTCGCCGTAGACGTCGGTAAAGACGTAAGCGACGCCCTTGAGGTTATATTTCTGTCTGAATCTGATTTCGGTCCTCGCGTCGATCGCGTCGTCCGCGTAGACCGTAACGGTTTTCTGGCGGTGTTCTTCCCCTTCCGTAATCTCCTCGTAGGTCTGGCTTTTATGTTCTGTCTCGCCCATCACGGCGCGGAACGCCTGAGTGGGAGAAAGCTCCGCAGGATCGTCAAAGTCCGCTCCGACGGAACGGAGCGCGGAACCGATATAAAGGAGATCCCCGTAAAGCGCGAAATTATCGGCATCGAGAAGCGTCTCCTCAAGGAGCTGCGGAGCGGGATCGATATACGGCTCCGTTTCGGACTGCTGCGGCTCCGTCTCCGTGTCGGTCTCCGACTGAGTGGCAGGATCGGTTACATTGCCGGTCTCGGTCGCTTTGCCCTCGGCAGTCGTCGCGGCGGGATCAGCGGGCTTGTCTGTCTCGGTCGCACTGCCAAGATTCTTTATAGTTTCGATTATCTGGCACGAAGCGAGGCACACCGCGATTATCACCGCAAGCGCGCAGATGATGATTTTTTTCATATTTTTAAGTCCTTTCTGACTTTGTTATCATTTGAATTCTTCTTCGCTTGCGAGGTCGTAGAAGAAAAATATGCTTGAACGGCACATCAGCCGCACTAATCTATTATTGCTTCTTAACTACATTTGCTCAAGTTGTAGATTCATATGATTTCTTAACGATTTCAAACAGCTGTTCTGCCTCTTCCTCCGTTATAAAATCGTCGTCATGCTCACCTTTAGCCCTCTTGAGTTCCCCGGTTTTTGTGTCAAAGCAATAAAAGCGATGTAAATGATTTGACATAAAACCGAACCCATGGAACTCGCTCGTCCAAATCACATCAAACTGAATTTTTCCCTCGCCGTACGCAAATATCTTTCCGTTTATTTTTGCCAGCCATACCGGCATCTCGTTTTCTAACATGGGATTAGTTATCAGTTCCTCCGATATCTCGGACTCATCGAGCAAAGATTTTTGCGGAAGCGCGGCCATTTGATCTTTGTCAACATTGCCATAAGACATGTCTGTGATATCTGTCGATTTCGGAGCGACTTTGGGTGAGGTATTCTTGCATGAGAATAGAGAGAGGCAAATTAACAAAGCAATAGTACATGAAATAGATTTTCTAAACATTTCATTCACCATATAATAATCAAGCGTTGAAGAACGGGATCGTTGAGGCAAGACTTTTTTCATTTACATATCCTTTCCGGATTTATTATTTGAATTCTTCTTCGCTCGCGAGATCGTCGACGGGTATCTCGGGGACGTCGGGAATCTCGTTCTGCGCGAGGTCCTCAACAGCCCTCTTCATGTCCGCCTCATCGGCTCTCTCTTTCAGACGCTCGGCGATGCAGAGCGCGCCGGCCGCCGAGTTGATCACCGCAAGAATGGTGAACGGCAGGGCGGTCCTCTTCTTGTCGCTGAAAAGATAACTTATCGCGAGGAAAACGCACTGCGCCGCCTGGATAAGGAACACGATGCCGACGATGAATCTTGACTGTTTCATATTTTTCCCCTTTCTTCCCGGCGGAGTCACTCCGCCGCGCTGTTGAGATATTTGAGATAGGCGTTTATGAATCCGTCTATCCTGCCGTCCATGACGGCGTTTATATCGGTCATTTCAAATCCCGTGCGGGTATCCTTCGCAAGGGTATACGGCATAAAGACGTATGATCTTATCTGTGAGCCCCATTCGATGTCCGCCTTTGCGCCTTTTATGTCGTTGAGCTTTTTCTCGGCGTCCTCGCGGCGCATCTCAAGGAGCTTTGCCTTGAGCATCCTCATGGCGTATTCCTTGTTCTGAAGCTGAGATCTCTGAGTCTGACATCCGACGACGATGCCCGTCGGCTTGTGGACTATCCTTATCGCCGAGTCGGTCTTGTTGATGTGCTGGCCGCCCGCGCCGGACGAACGGTGGGCGGTTATTTCAAGATCCTCCGCCGGAATGTCGATCTCCCTGTCAAGATCTGCAAACTCGGGGACCACCTCCACCGAAGCGAAGGAGGTCTGGCGCTTTCCCGCCGCGTTGAAGGGGGATATCCTCACGAGACGGTGTACGCCGTTCTCGCTCTTGAGGAAGCCGTAAGCGTTCGGTCCCTCGAACATCACCGAGGCGCTCTTTATCCCCGCCTCGTCCCCGTCGAGCCAGTCGAGAAGTTTCACGACGTAGCCGTGTGACTCTCCCCATCGGGTGTACATGCGGTAGAGCATCTGCGCCCAGTCCTGCGCCTCCGTTCCGCCCGCGCCGGGGTGGATCGTGAGGATGCAGTTGCTGTGGTCGTGCTCCCCCGTGAGGAGCGTTTCGAGGCGCATCTGCCCGATGAGAGACGTTATGCGGGCGGTCTCGCTCAGGACCTCTTCCGTCACCGACTCGTCGTTTTCGTCTATTCCCATCTCGCAGAGGACGAGCGCGTCGTCGAGCGCGGAGCGCAGTTTTTCATATTCCTCTATCGTGGTTTTTTTGTCTTTAATCTGCTGAAGCACCGAACCGGAATCGCTTCTCTGCCAGAAATCGGGGGCAAGCGTCTTTGACTCGAGCTCCTCGCACTGACGCCGGAGGTCGTCTATCCTGAGCTGATTTCTGAGTTCCTCCGCCTCTCCGGTCGCGGAAATCAGGGTCCTTTTTGCTTCGTCAAGCTGTACGATCATACGTTTGATTCACCTTTTCTTCCATTGGAATATGATTATACCACAAAAAGCCCGGATTGTAAACACTCCCGCCTTTCTTTTTTGAAGGTCAACGTTTTACGGTGAGTTCACAAAACGTTCATATGCGTATGGTATAATTAAGATGTATTTTTGTGCGCATGGAAGCGCGGACTGCGCGCCTGGCGCCGCAATGGAGAATCAAATGATCAGAATCGAGCATCTTACAAAGCGTTTCGGACAGCGATACGCGCTGAACGACGTCAGCTTTGAGATAGGAAAGGACGAGATCGTCGGATTCCTCGGCCCGAACGGGGCGGGAAAATCCACGACGATGAACATCCTTACGGGATACACGTCGATGACGGACGGAACCGTGACGATCGACGGACTGGACATTCTCGAGTTTCCGGATGAAGCGAAAAAGCGCATCGGATATCTTCCCGAGCAGCCGCCGCTTTATCCGGATATGACCGTGACGGAATATCTGAATTTCGTTTACGATCTCAAAAAATGCAAACTGAACAAGAAAAAGCACATCGCCGAGATAATGGACGTCACGCGTCTTTCGGACGTAAAGGGACGGCTTATTTCAAATCTCTCGAAGGGATACAGACAGCGCGTCGGAATTGCCCAGGCGCTCGTCGGCAATCCCCCGGTAATCATTCTCGACGAGCCGACGGTCGGTCTCGACCCCCGGCAGGCGGTTGAGATACGGAATCTCGTCCGCACCCTCGGTCTCAGCCACACGGTAATACTGAGCACCCATATCCTTTCGGAGGTCCAGGCGGTCTGCGACCGGGTAATCATAATAAACCGCGGAAAAATCGTCGCCGACCGCAGGACGAACGAACTCGGCGCCGCCATGGAGGGCACGCGCCTTCTCTCAGCAAAGATCTGCGGACCGGAAAAAGAGGTCGCGCAGGCGCTCCGCTCGCTCAGCGGGGTCAGAAAGGTCGAGACAGAAAGCACGCTCGACATGGACAGCACGTCGTATATCATCGAGGCGGACGCCGGTATCGACGTGCGCAAGCCGATGTTCTCGCTGCTCGCGAAAAACGGCTGGTATCTGATCGGCCTCACGGCAACGGGCGCTAACCTCGAGGACGTTTTCCTTTCCCTCACGGAAAAGACCGCCCCCGACAAAAAGAAAAAAGAGCGCAGAAGCTCTGGAACGCGGGGTGAATAACATATGCTGGCAGTATTCAAGCGCGATCTGTTCGCGTATTTCAGGACCCCCGTCGGATACGTTTTCGTAGCCGCTTTCCTCGCGGCAAACGGCGGGATATTCTCGATGAACACCCTGCTCGAGCATTCCGGCGATATTTCCTCGTATTTCACGATGATAATCTTCGTCGCCGCCCTGCTCCTTCCCTTTCTCACGATGAAGCTCTTCGCCGAAGAGCGCCGGGCGAAGACCGATCAGCTGATACTCGTCTCACCGTCCACCCTCGGCGGCATAGTGTTCGGCAAATTCCTCGCCGCGTTCACAGTTTTCTTCGGAACGGTGCTCGTCGGCTGCATAAACTTCGGCTCCCTGTCGCGGTTCGCGGCGGAAGATCAGCCGAACGGGGCGGTCATCTTCGGCTCCGTCATCGCGCTGCTCCTCGTCGGGGCGGCTTTCATAGCTGTCGGGATCTTCGTTTCGTCCCTGACGGAAAACCAGCTCATCGCGGCGATAGGGTCGATCGGCATCTCCGTCCTGTTCCTCGTTATCGGGATGCTCAACTCGGTCATCCCGGTCGCCTGGCTCAAAGAAGTCCTGAGCTGGGTTTCGATCTTCTCGAGATTCGGCAATTTCGCGCACGGCGTGTTCGATTTCACGGCCGTTCTGTATTACGCGTCGATATGTTTCGTATTCCTGTTCCTGACCGTCAGGATATGCGAAAAACGCCGCTGGGCATAAGGAGGTACCGTCATGGGTAAAAACGAAAACGGCACCGCCGCTTCAAGGATAAGCAGACACCGCCGGCTCAGGTTCGGAGCCCTCGCCGTCGGAATAACCGTCGCCGTCGTCGCGCTCGTCGTGCTCGCCAACGCGATCTTCTCCGCTTTCGCGAAAAAATACACGCTGTATATCGACATGACGAAGGAAAAGGTCTTCTCGATAACCGACACTACCCGCGACCTTCTCGACGGGCTGCGCGGGAAAGAAGATTTCCACATCGACATAATATTCTGCAGCGACGCCGATTCGCTCGACTCCGACTATTCCTCCCGGCTGGTACACAACCTCGCGCAGGAATACGACAAGGAGTTCGATTTTGTAAACGTCCGGTACGTCGACATAATCAATCACCCGTCGGCTCTGAACAAATATCTGGCAACCTCTCTTTCGGGAGTAAAGACGACATCCGTAATCATAACGGACGGCTCGGCTTCGCGTCTTTTCTCGATGCAGAGCTTTTATACCTTTGACTCCGACACCGGAAACGTCTTCGCCTTCAACGGAGAATACAAGACGACGGCGGCGATCCTTCAGCTCGCCGCGGCCGACAGCCCCGTCGCTTATTTCCTCACCGGTCACGGCGAGACGGACGAGGACGTCGCCCTCGACGGACCGCTCTCCGAGATGTTCACAGACGCCGGATATATAGTGGAGCAGCTCAATCTCCAGGAGGCGGATTTCTCCGAAAACGGCAAGGTGATGGTGATCGCCAACCCGAAATACGACTTCTGGGGAGCCGACGACACGGTGAACGAGATCGCCAAAATCGACAGATTCCTCACCCGTGAGGGCAAGGGACGCGGCCTTATGGTATTCATGGACAAGACGACCGGCCCGCTTGAAAACCTCGACGAATATCTGAACGAATGGGGGATCAGGTTTGAAAACTCGCAGATAAGGGACTACAGCTCTTCGCTCAACGTAGACGGAACGGAGCTCGTCGCGACCTACGTGACGGACGAAAAAGAACTCGGCGCCTCCCTCACCTCGACGATAAGGAGCGTTTCGAATCCGCCGAAGGCGGTCATAAAGGACGCCCGCCCGATAACCATGACATTCACCGACAAGTCGGCCGTTGTCGGATCGTCCGTCCGCGAGGAGTCCGCGGTCCTCACAACGTCTCCCGACAGGACGGCGGCGGCGACCGATCTGTCCTCGTCGTCCGAGCCCGTCAGCGGAGTCTATAACCTTATGGTCGTTTCCGTCGATTCGAGATATATCGACAACGAACCGGACCGCAACTACGTCGTGGCGGTCGGAGGAAACTCCATGAACACGGCTAAATACATCGGCTCAAAGAGCTACGCCAACCGCGACATCATGTTCAGTCTCATGAAGACGTTTTCGAGAGTGACGGTCCCCGCCGACATCAATTTCAAGGTGTTCGAGGACACGGATCTCAACATAACTCAGGCGGAGGCATATCGCTATACCTTCCTTTACACCGTCAGTCCGGCGCTTATCGTCGCAGGCGTAGGCGTTTACGTGTACGTCAGGAGAAAGACGCTATGAGCAAAAAGCTGATATCGCTCATAGTCGTGGCGGCGATCGTCGTGCTGCTTATTCCCACGTATTTCGTGGTCAGCAGGCTCCTCGCCGACGGTCCGGCCGACGACGATACGACGACCCCCGAGCTGCTCGAGGGTGAGGTGCTCGGGCTGAACAACCGCATACTTCTCTTCGAGCACGTCGAAAAGGCCGACATG
>JAFTDQ010000029.1 GCA_017454075.1 Clostridia bacterium | reverse complement strand
GTCGACTCAAGCAGGTAGACCTGCTCCGCACCGGCGTCGATCGGATACTTGAACGCAGCTTCAAGATCGCCGTACGCTCCGTTGTACGCGCCGTACAATCCGAAGGACTCGGCTTCAAGCGTATCGTCGAACGATACGCGGTAGTCGCAGATCCAGTCGCCGTAATATTTGACCTGCTTCCGGGTGACCTCGTCGGCAGTAAATACGTACGCGGCGTCAACGGCGACCGTTTCGCCGGTGGCAGTGCGCTCGATCACGTCGTAAAGGGGCGCCTCGGCCGGCGGTTCTGCCACTTCCGTCACCGTTGCGGTGGGGAACGGAGGAATGGTCGAGGGGAACGTGTACGACGTGGTACCTACGACGTGCACGTCGCCGGTTTCGTCATCAGGATTCCACATGACCAGTTCGACCGTCATCGTCTTGCCGGCGTTGTCCTCGCTGTAATTGAACACACCGCAGTTGAACGGGTCGACGTTGTCGAGTATCTCGCTGTATGTAAGTTGGCTGTCAAGTCCGAGCGAGGCGAGCAGATATACCGGCTCGGCGCCTGCGTCTGCCGGATACTTGAACGCGACTTTGAGATCGCCGTACGGTCCGTTGTAAGCTCCGTACAGGCCGAAGGACTCGGCCTCAAGCGTATCGTCGAAGGATACGCGGTAATCGCAGTACCAGCCACCGTAGTAGGCGACCTGCTCCGGCGTGGGTTCGACCGCCTTGAAGACGTACTCTGCGTCAACGTCTACGGTCTCTCCCGTCTGGTTGTATGACGTATCGTAGATCGGAACGTCCTGCTGCGGTTCGGCTACTTCCGTCACCGTAGCGGTAGGAAACTCCGGCGCGTCGCTCTCGTTCGCCATTGCAGGAAGGACCATGCAAAGCGTCAGAACGACCGCTAACATACCGGCCAAAAACTTTCTTGTCTTCATAAAGCACTCCTTTTCACGGGAAATTTTTAACATGTTCACACGGGTGCGCGCGATATATATATAAAATATTTAAATAAATATGAACATAATTTCGTTTCATTATATCGTATAGCGTAAAAGATGTCAAGTCTTTGGCGTGAAATTGTTAAAAAATTGTGAAAAACCGGCGGGTGAAATACTGACGTTCCGGGGCTCTTTGAACCGTGACTCCGCGCGGCGGCACAGAATCCTGCGGCGGACGCCGGATGAGACTCGCCGCGGACGTGTCCGGGAGGCGGCCGCGGGCAAGATCGTCCTCCGCAGAAAAAGGCTCCGCGGTTCGCTTGACAATACGCTTATTTTGAGATAAAATATATCGGCGCGCGGAGCGTTCCGCGCGTATGATTTCCGGGTGTAGCTCAGTTGGTAGAGCGCGTGGTTTGGGACCACGAGGCCGCTGGTTCGAGACCAGTCACTCGGAGAGCGGAAACCCCTGTCGGAACAACAGGGGTTTCCGATTTGAGGGAGTACGTTTCCCTGACGGAACATAACGGAAAGGAGCAAGACGATATGACGAAAAAAATCACCGCGTATTCTCTTCTTTTTTCCGCCTTTATGTTTATTCAACTCGTTTTTTTGCGTCTCGGAAACAAAGCGGGACTCGGGCTTCTGCCGGACGCCGTAACGGAAAAGGTCTATTACGCGATCCAGGTTTTCGTCATTCTCGGATTCGTCATTTTCGCGCTGATCGGAAAAACGGCCGAAGGGATCTGCCTGAGAGTCGTCTCGCTCTGTTCGGTGATCGTTCTCGCGTACTGTACTCTTATGATGATCTTCGTCCCGTCAGACTCGTTTTATTCTCTGTTTCTGACCGCCATCGGATCCGTTCATCTCGGATTCATCGGCGGACTTGTATATCTCAGAATGGCGAGGGCGGCCCATGAAGGCGTGAAAGTCGCGATCTGCCTTTCTTTCGGCTGTTCTCTCCCGATCCTGCTCCAATATCTGCTTCAGCTCAAGTGGACGGTGACGCCTGCGCTTGCGGTAATAACGGTCGGCGCATCCGTGTTCCTGGCTCTTTCGCTGTTCCGTAAAAATGCCGAAGATGAGGGATCCGAGCCC
>JAFTDQ010000028.1 GCA_017454075.1 Clostridia bacterium | reverse complement strand
CTAAAACTAAATGGCTTGACACCTGCTCAACACAGATCTCAAGCCATCGTAGCCGCTTAATATTCAGTTCGCACAAGGTGTTATTAAAAACTTTGTCTAACTTTTTGGGGTCACTTCAGCGTGAGCAAGCTCTTTTTTGTTTTAAATCAGACAAGCTTTCCGGCGTTGACTTTGATGCCGGGGCCCATCGTCGAAGCAACTACGCAGCTCTTGACGTACTGACCCTTGGCAGCGGCCGGTTTGGCCTTGATTATGGCTCCCATAAGAGTGTCGAAGTTCTCGCCGAGCTTTTCCGCGCCGAAGGACGATTTGCCTATCGGGCAGTGGATGATGTTGTTCTTGTCGAGACGGTATTCGATCTTACCTGCTTTTGCTTCGGTGACCGCCTTGGCAACGTCGGGAGTGACCGTTCCGGCCTTCGGGTTAGGCATAAGTCCCTTGGGGCCGAGCACACGTCCGAGACGTCCGATAACGCCCATCATATCGGGGGACGCTATTACGACGTCAAACTCGAACCAGTTCTCTTTTGTGATCTTTTCAACGAGGTCGGTGTCTCCGACGTATTCGGCGCCGGCCGCGCGCGCTGCGTCGGCCTTGTCGCCTTTTGCGAAAACAAGGACTCTCACGGTCTTGCCGGTGCCGTTCGGGAGAACGACGGCGCCGCGGACCTGCTGATCCGCGTGACGGGAGTCAACGCCGAGACGAACGTGGAGCTCCACGGTCTCATCAAATTTTGCCTTCGAGGTCTTGCAGACAAGATCAAGCGCCTCAGACGGCTCATAGCTTTTTGTCTTATCGAAAAGCTTTACGCTGTCAACATATTTCTTTCCCATTTCGCGTCTCCTCTCAGTCCACAACGACTACGCCCATGGAACGGGCGGTCCCGGCGATCATGCTCATTGCCGTCTCAAGTGAACCGGCGTTGAGATCGGGCATCTTGGTCTCGGCGATCTGTCTGATCTGATCCTTCGTGATCTTCGCAACCTTGTCCTTGTTCGGCTTTGCCGAGGCGGATTCGATACCGCAGGCCTTCTTTATGAGAACGGGAGCCGGCGGGGTCTTCGTGATGAACGTGAACGAACGGTCTGCGTAAACCGTGATGACCACGGGAATTATGAGACCGATCTGGGATTTCGTCTTTTCGTTGAATTCCTTGACGAAATTTGCGATGTTTACGCCGTAGGCGCCGAGCGCGGGTCCTACGGGCGGCTGCGCGGTCGCCTTGCCGGCGTTAAGCTGAAGCTTTATATAGCCGCTTATTTTCTTTGCCATTTTGTTTTACCTCCGAATGTGGTCGTTAATCGGGGATTAAAGATTTTCCCCTCCCACTCCGTGATTGCTCACGGCGCCGGGTCAAGCCCCGGCAATTTCCGCCATGTCGGAATCGAGCTCCATGGGAGTCTCGCGTCCGAACATCGAAATGCGGACTTTGATTCTTTTCTCGTCTTCCGAGATCCCGTCGACGATGGCAGTATTCCCGGAAAGCGGGCCTTTTACAATACTGACCGTATCGCCGATCTTGTAGCCGAGACCCTTTTTGCCGACCGATATGCCGAGATTGATGACTTCCTGCTCGGATATCGGCTCGGGTCTCGAGCCCGGTCCGACGAAACCGGTTACGCCCGTGATATTACGGACGATGTGCCACGTCTCGTCGCTCATCAGCATACGCACGAAGATATATCCCGGGAAAACCTTGTTTTCGACGATCTTGTCCTCTTCGCCGTTTTTTCCGGGGATGACGGTCGTGTCAACGGGGATAAAGACCTCCATTATCACGTCCTGCAGCTTGCGGTTGTCGATGATTTTTTCAAGATTTGATTTGACCTTGTTCTCGTAGCCTGCAAAGGTATGAACTATATACCATTGGGGCAACGGGCTGATTTCATCAAAATCACTCATGTCGGTTCACTTTCAGATGAGCTTGCCGAGCCACATGATGAGCGAAGAAAAGCCCAGGTCAAGAAGGCTTATGACAGCAGAGCAGACCACGAGCGCGATGAGTACGAGTCCCGTGCTCTTTGCAGTCTGTTCCTTGCCGAACCAGACGATCTTTTTAAGCTCGCTCTTCAGGTCCTTGAAGAACTTTGAGATCTTTGCTCCGAGACCGGGCTTGTCGGATCCGGATTTTTTCTTCAGGTTCTTCCTGTCTGTTTTTTTGTTTTCGACAACGTCTTTCTTTGACGTCGCTTCGATGTTGTTTGTTTCCGCCATATCAGTGTACTCCTTATTTGGATTCCTTATGAGGGGTATGCTTTTTGCAGAAACGGCAGTACTTGGTCATTTCAAGTCTGTCAGGGTCATTCTTTTTGTTCTTCATCGTGTCGTAATTGCGCTGTTTGCATTCCGTGCACGCCAAAGTAATTCTGACTCTCATTGTATCCTCCCGATATTGTCGGCAGCGTCAAGCCTTCCGCGGCCATATTTTATCTCCCTCAGATCGCGGCACGCAAAAGCGCCCCGGACAGAGGTAAGAATTATTATACCACAACGGTTTGAGTTTGTCAACAACTTTTTTTATTTTTTTATATGTCGTATTTCGACAGTATCTCCGCCGGGGTTTTTCTCAGCAGCCGGTTTATGGGCAGCAGGCCGCTTATAAGGCAGACGGCCGTGAGGAAGGCAAGCAGAAGAGCTGCGAGCCACACGGGATAATACAGCGCCCTCAAAGCGTAGGCCGTTCTCCCCATCACGTAGAAGAGCGCGGCGCTTGATAGCAAAAATCCCGGAACAACGGACGTCAGAGCGAGCAGCGACGCCCCCGTCATGAATTCAAATCTCAGGTTTCTTTTGCTTACTCCGATGGCACGGTAAATGCCGACCTCCCTGACCCTGTTCATCAGATCGCTCCGGATTATGAAATAAACGCAGAGCGCAAGGAGAACAAGGATAACGGCGAAAGGTACGACGCCGCCCGCGACGTCGAGATTGTTTGCAAGTTTTACGTATCGGAGGGTCATTCCCGGCGAGACGACATTATCCGCCGCCTGTCCTTCCTTTCCGAATTCATCGGGGAAAGCGGATGCGAGATATTTTTCGGCGGCGCGGACGTCGCTCGCGTGTACCGCGTAGTAGATCGGCTCGAAATACCAGCCGGCTGTTTCGTCCGCGGAAAACTTCCAGTTCCCGCCGTCGACTGCCTCGCTCGTTTCTCCCTTCACCCTGCAGACGTACGAAAGGTCATTTTCGGAAAGAGTGAAAAACACATCGTTCATCGAACCGATAGAAATACCGGGGGTGAAGTTTGCGTAGTTATTAACGTCCTCCGAAAGAGCGTCAAACGCCGCCCACGATCCGAGCGACAGGTAAAACTCGTCTTTTCTCGGCTCGTACGAAGCAGAATATCCGGATTCCGAATATGCGGGGACAAACAGATCCTTTCCCGGATCGGTACCGTATACCGATCGGTAAATCATGAGATAATAATAGTATCTCACGGACTGCCCGTCGCCGTAAGCAACGTACTTTGCGGCGTCGTACCCGAGTTTTCTGTATACGGCGTCGGCGCTGCCCGAGACGTAATCGGGATTTCTTATACCGTTTTCGACGCAGTATTCCACCCAATCGTCAAAAAAGCGGTAAGCGTAATCGAACACGGCGAAGGGGTACGTTTCGCTCAGCTTTTCAAAACCGGCTCCATCCGTTTTTATTCCGAGAGAGTCGGCCATCGCCCGATCGGACGCGAGCTTTTTATAAAACTCCGCAGCGTCGCCGAGAGCGAGGGCGCCGGATACAAGATCGTAAACGTCTTTGTGCTCGCCGAGCAGATACTCCCGGTACGTTTCGTAAAGCGTCCTTATTTCCGTGACGGTGAAATCCCTGCCGCTTATTTTGACCTTGCTCCCGACTGAGATACCCGACATGTTGTAATACTGATCGGAATCATTACCGATCTTATTCAGAATCGTCGTTCCTTCTTCCGCATCTCCCGCCCTGACTTTGAGTCCGAGTCTCAGTGCGTTTTGCTCCATGATATAATCTTCGGACAAATACAGAGCGCGTTCGTCAGTATCCAGGACGGCCGATATTTTTCTTCCGTCAAAACGGTTGACAAGACCGATAAGATCACGGTACGTTCTGATATAACCGACCCTTGAGTCCTTCAGAAGATCGTCGGCGACCGCCCTTGTGATCCATTCGTATCCGTCTCCGTAAAGCTTTTCCCCGGCCGCGACAGGTGTCTTTTCGGCCGTTCCGAACGGAAGCGTGACGGCGTTTGACATCAATCTGACAGGAGAGCTGTCGGTTACGAAATAGTCGGGAACGGCCTCGACGTCGTCTCCCTCAACAAGGGAATTATACGGTCTGAACGCATAGCTGAAAAAATCTATTCCCGACGACGGGTCGTTAACTGCGGACTGAAGCTTTTCACCTGCCGAACCGACCTTTTCCCCGACGTAGAACATGCGGTCGTTGAATGAGCCCGACGCCTCGCTTATCACGGACAGCTTTTTTCCGTATATAGCCGTCAGAAGAACGGCGACCGCCGCGAGCATACCCATACAGAAGCGTAGGAATATTTTGCCCTTTTTCTTCTTTGCGGTGCCGAAGGAGGCGATCCGCCTTCTTACCGATCCCGACAGGCGGTAAAGCTTCCCGTACTCGCTCTTCTTCGCCTCCAGAAGAGGTTCAAGATCCACGAATTCCCGGACGCCGCGGATTGATTCGTCCGCGGCTTTGTCCTCGAACTTCCCTTCTCTGAGCTTAACTTCGTCCGAATCGGTCAGGACCGTAACGTTCGGCGAATCCACCTTCAGATAAATCCGGTCGCCCGTGTTTACTATTCGAATCCCGATCGGCCTCGCGACGGGATCTCCGTAGTATTTCAGATCGATCTTATCCCCCGTCTCCACCTGCTCGTCAAGCTCTCCGAGATAAACGTCGTTTTTTGAGCGGTGAAGATATCCCTCGGCTTTTTCATTCTCTCTGACGTCCGTCATTCTGCCGTCCGAGAGCTTTATCACTGTCCCGCAGTAATGATCCACGAGTTTTTCCTCGTGCGTAACGAGAATTACAAGACATTTTTCGGATATGCGTTTGAGCATATCCATGACCATTACGGTGTTCGCCTCGTCGAGATTTCCCGTCGGCTCATCGGCGAGGATGATTCCGGGTGTTTTTACGATGGCTCGCGCTATTGCCACGCGCTGCTGCTGTCCTCCCGAAAGGTTCCCCGGGTATCTCTTGCGGTATTTATCCATACCGACGTTTTTAAGAGCCGTGATTACGCGGTCGCTTATTATGTTTTCGTCCTTTACTCCGCAGAGGAGGAGAACGTCCGCTACGTTGTCGAATACCGTTTTTTCGTAACTCAGGTTGTAATTCTGGAATATGTAACCGATATTTTTGTTGCGGACGTAATCGTCGTCCGGGTCAAAGGGCCTGCCGTCGAGCTCCACAATTCCCGAGCCGGGTCTGTCGAGACCGCCGAAAACGTTCAGCAGCGTCGTCTTGCCGCAGCCGCTTTTACCAAAAATTGCCGTTATCCCCGTTTCGGGAAGATCAAGTGATATATCGTTTATGACGTGGATTTCGTTGCTTCTGCCCTTGTTGTAGTACTTGTCAAGGTGCTTTGCTCTGATCATCATCTTCCGCTCCTTATCGCCTTTTTGACGGATTCTCCGAACAGGCGTCTGACGTGTTTGACGGTGACTCGCGCAACGATGATAATCATACCGACTGTCACGAGCGCAAAGGTCGCCGGAGTTACGTACGCAAACGACGCGCTGAGATCCGGGACGCTGAAAATTATCGTGAGCGCGGCAAGGGAAATAACAACGGCCGGGATCGCCGAAATGAACATGCGGAAGAACATACCGATCCGGATCACCCTGACCGGTATTCCCATCGACCGCATAACGGCCATTTCTGATCTGAAAGCGTCGATGGTCCGCGAAGTGCAGAGGTTTATGAAGAAAGATATGAATATGACGCCGAGCACCCACATTACGGCCGAGAAAAATCCTCCGATGAGCGCCTCGACTATATCAAGGACCGTCATCTCGCATTCGGTATTCGAGTTTACGGCGACAAAATCGTCATTCGTGATGAGAGAAACCGCTCTGTTTGCGTCGCGCCACGAGGAGTACAGGAACGAAACCTGAGGATACCCGTTCTCTCCACCTGTCATTTCACGGAAGATTTCTACGTATCGGTCAACTCCGATATAGAGCGGAGGGTCGAATTCAGGGCTGATTTTTGACGTTAGATCCACGTAATTCAGATCCTGAGTCCCATCCGTCGCCGTTCTGCTTCCGTTATCATACATTGCCTCTCCGTAAAGTCTAACGGAATATGATTTATTATCTGCTTTTCCCGCAAAAAACACCTCGTCATCTTTTAAATATCGGGACGGGAGTACTGATGAGAACACCTTCCCGCCTTCGACCGATGCTCTCAGAGTCAGGGGCATATTGCCGAAACATGCGGCGGAAAGATACTCAAATCCGGAATCCGACGCTATTATCTCGGGATCGCGGCGGTTGTCTCTGAAGGTTTTTATTCCGACCACGCGGAACTCGACTCCGAAAACAGTGGAGTAAAAAGGCTCAAATCCGCCGACCGAAAACCTTCCGACTGAGGCGCTGACCGGAATAACGAGAAGGATCTCGTCCTTTTCTTCGGGCATCCTCCCCGCCGAGGGTCTGACGGACGTCCCCGGGGGCATAATTATACAGTTGGATATGATCTCATACGTTTCATCGCCCGGGGAACCCACCGTGCCCCTGACGTCAAAGATTTCGTCGTATCTCACGAAAGATAAGGAACCGGTTTTTTCGGCAAGCTCCGTTATTTCACCGTCGGAAAGGGCTCTGCCGTCCCGACGGGCGACGACGACTCTTCCTTCAACCGGGGTAAAAACGTATTTTTTCTCAAAGAGCTGAAGCGCAGCCGTGCTCGCCGACGACAGACCGAGAACGGCAAACGTCCCGATGAGAAGCAGGAAACATATAAAAAGTGAAAGGAGCGGCTTTGACCTGAATATCGCCCATCCGAGAGAAAAACCGTTTGAAAGATTCCCGGCAAAACTTTCCTTTTCCGGCTCGGGCACGGCGGAGGCACATTCAGCGTGCCCTTTGAGCTCGGTATCCGTCGCGACGGCGCCGTCGTATATCCTGATATGTCGGGTCGCGTACTGCTCTGATTCATCAAAGCTGTGCGTGACAACTATGACGAGCTTGTCTTTTGACACTTCGCTCAAGAGAGCCATAATCTCACGCGAAGAGGCGGCGTCAAGGTTCCCGGTCGGCTCGTCCGCAAGTATTATCGGGCTGTCTTTTGCGAGTGCGCGGGCGATAACAGTCCTCTGTTTCTGCCCGCCCGACAGCTTTGAACCCTTGTGTCCCGCATGATCCGACATCCCGACTCTGTCGAGGAGCTCGAGAGCCCGCCGTCTGCGTTCGACCCCGGATTTTATATGCATGAGGGAAAGCTCCACGTTCTGAAGGACCGTGAAGCTTTCTATGATGTTGTAGTCCTGAAATATAAAAGAAATATACTTTTTGCGGTATTCCTCCCAGTCGGGCTGGAGAAAATGCGAGGTCGGCTGTCCTTCTATGAAGAGCTCGCCTTCCTCGTACGTATCCATACCGCTTATCACGTTCAGGAGAGTGGATTTGCCGGACCCGGATTCTCCCGTCACGGCGACGAATTCTCCCCTCTCAAAAGAGGCGTTTACGCCGCGTATACCGACAGCCACCGCCCCCTCGGACGCGTAAATCTTGCCTATGTTTTTCAGTTCGAGAAATGCCAAAACAATATGTCCTCCCGTCAGAGTTATTATACCATAACGATGACGAATTATCAATACGGAAAAGCCGGGGCGGAAATCCGCCCCGGCAGGGATTATCCGTTATCCCGTGATTTCGGCCGGAATCATTACCGTGCCGGAACCGTCCCCCATCATCACGCGCGGGAGTACTCCGTCCCATACCGAGAGATACTCGATATATCTGAGATAGTCCGAAACAAGTCTGATCTCATCGGGAGTCTTTCCGTTAAAATCGATTTCGTACGAGGTCTCTTCTCCGTTTTTCACTTCGTTTATGGTGAAACCGAGCATGCGTGCGACCTCTACCGATTTGAGCGCGATTGATTTTGCCTCAGCCACGGCGATCTCTATCTGCGCCTCTGCCTGACCTTCTGCCGACGCTATCTTCGCCTGGGCGTCGAGACGGGCGACCTCGAGCTCCTTCTCCGCCTCTATTATAGCTTTTTCTTTCTCATATTCCGCCTTGAGTTTTTCCTGTTCGGCGATCATTTTGTCCTCAACGGTCGACTCGAACGCGTCGCTGAACGAAATGTCGGTAAGAACGACGGTGACTATGTTCACGTAATAGGTGTCCGAGATACTGTCCTTTATGACCCGCTCGACCTCGGGTGAAATGTTCGCCCTGGTTTCGATTATCGTCATCGCTGAATACTGTGAAAGAACGGACTTCGCCTTTTCGATGCATGCGGAATTGACCCTGTTCTGCAGCAGCGAGAGATCTCCGTATCTTACGGCGATATCCATCGCGTACTCGGTGTTGATCATGTACTGAACCGTCATGTTGATATCCATGGTCTGCGCGTCCTTTGAGTACGCCTCGGTACGGATATCAATGTTCTGGACCTTTGCGTCGTATATCTCGTATTCCCGGGATATCCAGAGATCAAAGTACGTTCCGGCGGTCCTTACGTATTCCGCTTTTCCCCACACCTTCACAACGGCTATTTCCCCGGCCTGAACGGTATGTATGCTCGACGGAACTATGAACATTGCGACAAGCGCCAGCGCCGCTATCACAAGCGGGAGCGGTTTCAGGCCGTTCCCCTTCCTTCTGCTGAGGACGATCGAGATCACCGCCACGGCGAATATCGCCGCAATAATTACCCATACGATATTTTTCATTTCGTTCACCTCTTTGAATTTATTCGGCGATTCCTTCGCCCTTTTCGCCGCCGGAAACGGAGCCGGCGGCTTTTCCGCCCGCAAATCCGGCGATGAGCGACGTGATGTCTATCCCCGTCGATTCTTTCACGCCCTCGATAACCTGGTTGGCAGTAGTCATGACGTCCTTCACGACCTTCGTTGCGTTACCGTCGCCGTACATAACTATCCTGTCTGTCTGAGCGAGTGGCTCCGCCGCGTTCTTCACTACCTCGGGAAGCGCTTTCAGATACATTTCAAGTACCGACGCTTCGCCCATTTTGCGCTGCGCCTCAGCTTTTTTCTCGATCGCCTCGGCTTCCGCGAGTCCTTTTGCGCGGATACCCTCGGCTTCCTGTTCCATTGCGAATCTCGAGGCCTCCGCCGCCACGCGCCTCGCCTCGGCTTCCTGCATCGCCTCGTACTTTTTCGCTTCGGCGTCCTTTTGCCTGCGGATGAGATCCGCCTCCGCCTCTTTTTCCGCCTTGTATTTCATGGCGTCGGCCTGTTTCCTTATTTCCGCGTCGAGTTTTCTCTCACGGAGAGCGATCTCTTTCTCGGCGAGCTCGGCTTCCTTTTCACGGCGTGCGATATCGGCGTTTGCGCGGGTGACTTCGATCGTCTTGCGCTGCGCCTCCTGCTGAATATTGTAGGCCGCGTCCGCCTCTGCGCGCTTGTTGTCCGCCATGACCTTCATATCGGATTGCTGTACCGCAAGCGCCGCGTCCTGCTCTGCTATGAGCTTTTCGGCCTCAACCTTGACGGCGTTCGCCTCCTGCTGAGCGTTCGCGGTAGCTATCGCTATGTCGCGCTGGGCGTTTGCTTTGGCGATCTGCGCGTTTTTCCTTATCTGCTCGACGTTGTCGATACCCATGTTTTCGATGGTACCGGCCGCGTCCTTGAAGTTCTGAATGTTGAAATTGACGACCTCGATGCCGAGTTTTTCCATATCGGGGACGACGTTCTCCGTGATCTTTTTGGCAACCCCCTGCCTGTCCTGGACCATTTCCTTAAGCCCCACGGACCCGACGATCTCGCGCATATTTCCTTCGAGTACCTGAGTGACGAGCATTACGAGCTCGTTTCTGTTCATCCCGAGAAGCGATTCGGCCGCTTTTTCAAGGAGCTTCGGATTCGAGCTGACCTTGACGTTTGCGACGCCGTCGACCGTAACGTTTATAAATTCGTTCGTCGGCACGGCCTCCGATGTTTTAACGTCGACCTGCATCACCCGAAGCGATATCTTGTCGACCCTTTCAAAAAACGGCACGCGCCAACCGGCTCTGCCTATAAGTATTCTTTTTTTGCCGAGACCGGAGATGATATATGCAACGTCGGGCGGCGCCTTCAGATATCCGGCTGCAAAGAGCATTACTGCAAGCAAGATCGCTGCTGCTATTATTGTGATAAGAATGATGGGCGGCATTTTATTGTTCTCCTTTGCCTTTAATTTTGTCTTTTATTTTTTCGAGCAGATCGTGGGCGATTCTGCTCATTTCAGCCGAGCGATATGCGTAAAACATCGTTTCAAGCACCTCTGCGACCGTTTCCCTGTCTTCCCGGCGAAGGAAGGTAAGATCTTCGGTTATGAATGCGGCGTCCGCCACGATCTTTGCCGGGCTAAGCGCGCCTTCGTTCATCGCGCAGAGCTCGGCGAAGCATCCGTAAAGCACGTCGTCGGGAATGAGATCGTCCCCTTCGTCCGAGAGATCGCCGTTTACGCTTGAAAGCATATCGGTTATCTCGCCTATCTGGAGCGTTTCGCTGAGCATGTTTATTATGATAAACCTGCACAGCTGCCTTTTTGAGTACTGTTTGTTTTCGGAGTGCGATACGAAGCCCCGGGCGATCCAGTTCTGGATCGAATACGGCTCAATGCCGGTCAGCGCGATCACCTGGGATCTGTAAATATCCCCGCCGGCAAAAATATGATCGAGTACTTCGTTTATCCTTCGTCGGTTCACGAGATCGGTCGCAATCGTCGTACCGGGGAAGTATCTTTTCTTTTCCGATTCCATTTTTCCACCGCCTTTCCGCTGTCGTTTACATGATTATATCACGCAGTCAGTTGATTGTCAATACCCTCCGCATGATTTTTTTAAAAAAATTTTCCCGGCGCACCTGCGCCGGGAAAAAATCAGTCATTTGTCGTCGCTTTCCGATACATGGATATTTATCGTCGAAAGACGGCGGTATTCCTTGAAATCAAGTTTTCTGAGGATCATTTCAAGTTCCTGGTCGCCCATCGCGGTATTTCTGCCTTCCTCGTAGAGCTTATCGACCTGTTCTTTGATTTTAGCGACTATCGGGGAGCGTTTGTCGATCACATCGTCGCCTTTCAGTCTGAAATAACCGTTCAGCCAGTAAGCGATCCCGGCAAGTCCGCTGTGAGAATCCACGGCCACGGCCGCGGGTCTTCCGAGGATCTTTTCCGTGTCGAAAATGCTGTAAATCTCCGGGTCCTTGAGCATGCCGTCAGCGTGGATGCCCGCCCTTGTAACGTTGAAATTCCGCCCGACGTAGGGGGTGCGCGGCGGGATATCGTAGCCGATCTCATTCTCGAAATAATCCGCGATCTCGGTTATCACCCTGAGATCCATTCCGTCGGTCGTTCCGCGGAAAGAGGCGTATTCTATCGCCATCGCCTCAAGAGGACAGTTTCCCGTTCTTTCGCCGATCCCGAGAAGAGCGCAGTTGACCCCGGAGCACCCGTAGAGCCACGCCGTGGAGGCGTTGTTCACTACCTTGTAAAAGTCGTTGTGTCCGTGCCATTCGAGCAGATCGCTTGTGAATCCGGCGTAGTGCTGGAGTCCGTAAATGATGCCCGGAACGGATCTCGGAAGCGCGGCACCCGGGAAGGTCACTCCGTAACCCATGGTGTCGCAGGCCCTTATTTTTATCGGAACGCCGCTTTCGTCCATAAGAGAATGGAGCGCCTCTGCAAACGGAACAACGAAGCCGTAGTAATCCGCCCTTGTAATATCCTCGAAGTGGCATCTCGGACGGATACCGAAGCTCAGCATTTCCTTGATTATCCCGAGATATTTGTCGAGCGCCTTTGCTCTTGTCAGACCCATCTTGTTGTAAATATGGTAATCCGAACATGAGACCAGAACGCCGCTCTCTTTTATTCCGAGACTCTTTATAAGTTCGAAATCCTTCGGATTTGCCCTTATCCAGCTCGTCACCTCGGGAAATTCGTATCCGAGCGAGAGGCATTCCTCGACCGCGCGCCTGTCCTTTTCGGAATAAACGAAAAACTCGCTCTGTCGGACAAGTCCCTTTTCTCCCCCGAGACGGTGAAGCATTTTATAAATGTCAATGATCTGACTTACGGTAAACGGGGACGTCGACTGCTGTCCGTCACGGAACGTGGTGTCGGTTATCCATATCTCGTCCGGCATGTTCGTCGGAACGAAGCGGTGGTTGAACGATATTTTCGGTATGCTTTCGTAGTCAAAAAGATACCTGTATAGATTCGGCGTTTCCCTTTCCTGGAGCTGATATTTGTACGCCGACTGTTCGAGAAGATTCGTGGCCCGGGAAAATTCAAGTCTTGACTGATCACGGTTATTCGGATTTTTTTCGTTTTCCATTTTCATTTTTCACCCTGCAAAACAGACTTCGTCGGGTATTATATCACGAAAAATGAATAATTGCAAGATTAAAATTTCATCCGCCGCAAAAAAAGAGCGGCTCACGCCGCTCCCTTGTTTATTTTTCGGTTCCGAAAACGTATTTTGTGACGGAACGATATTTTTTTCCCGCCTTTGTGAAGCGCTGTCTGAGCGACTTGCGGTTCGGCAGGTCGGGCGCGTTCTGCGTTTCAAGGCAGAGCGCGTGGAGTTTTCTCTGAGGAACGCCGCCCTTGAAATCGGTCGGCCCGTTCATCCCTCCCGCGGTATAAAGCTGAACGCACGGAAGGTCTGTGTAAACGTCGAGTTTTCTTCCCGACGCGGGATCGTAATAGCTGACTCCGTGCCTGAGCTCGCCTTTTTTCGATACTCCGCGGATATGGAAATTGTGGTCGTAAGGCGTCGCGATTTTTCTGAGTTTTCTGAAATCGAAATCAGTTCCGGCGACCGACACAGGTTTGTCGTAAGGAATAAGATTTTCATCAACGTCGTCGTAGAGATCTGCGTCGATCCGGAGTTTCTGATCCATAACGGAACCGCCGTCGTACCCGTTCAGGTTGAAATATGCGTGGTT
>JAFTDQ010000027.1 GCA_017454075.1 Clostridia bacterium | reverse complement strand
GTGGTCACCGGCGACATCACGCAGATCGACCTGCCGGACGGCAAAAAATCGGGGCTCAAGGAAGCGATCCGCATCCTGAAGGGGATCGACGATATCGAAACCGTGCGTTTCACCGAAAAAGACGTGGTCCGGCACCGGCTGGTACAGGATATCATCCGCGCGTACGAAAAAAACGAAAAAAAATAAACGGCGGCGTCCGTTTACAAAAAGGAGAGAAAATATAAATGGCGGATAAGATCAAGGTTATGATCCGTGACGAACAAAAGACCGTACGGGTCCCGGCGGGCGTGCGTCTGCTGATCCGTCGCTGCTGCCACGCGGTGCTTCAGCTCGAAAAGTTCGAGGGCTCCGCGCAGATCAGCGTATGCTTTACTGATAACGAGGGGATCCGCGCGATGAACCGGCAGTTCCGTAATCTCGACGCCGAAACGGACGTGCTCTCGTTCCCGCTCGGCGAAAACGGCGTATACGACCGGGATCCGGAGACCGGCGCGTTTCTGCTGGGGGATATCGTGATCTCGGTGCAAAAGGCGATGGAACAGGCCGAAAGCTTCGGCCATTCGCTGGAGCGCGAGATCGCCTTCCTCACCGTCCATTCGATGCTCCACCTCCTCGGCTACGACCACGAGGAGGGCAAGTCCGAGGAGAGCGAGATGTTCGCAAAACAGGAGGAGATATTGACCTTATTAGGTCTGACAAGAGATTAACGGCGCGGCAAACTCACTACCTCATTTCAGTTCGAAATATGAGATAAATAGGAGATTATGATTAAATTATCAAAACGCGTTATCACACTCATATTATTGCTTATCATATGCCTGACCGCCGTTTCATGCGGTAAAAAACAGGAGTACGAAGCGTCCGTCGTTTTCAAAGTCAGGATCATTGAAACGCCCGACGATCTGCCCGAGGGTGTGCAGATGTATCAGTTTCGTCCGATATATGCGGACGACTACGTCGAAATACTTGACGCTAATAAAGGTGAGAATGCCAGTGGGTATCTGAGTCAGATATACGAAATGCTGTCGCTTAACTTTGAAGATAGTCTTAATTCTGCCGGGTTGACATTAAGCGGGTTGAAAGAGTCGCTTCTCATCAAAAAAGTCGATGAGAACAGGATATCTGCGACATTCTCTTTTGACGATGAAGAAATGACAAACGCCGTGATCCATACAACGGCTGAATACTTGCCGAAGTGGATTTCCAATTGTACGGTCGGTGAGATCAATGTTGAAGAAATAAAGGAAGCAGAACAGGTTTCATAGTATGAAAAGAACAGCCTTTATAGCGATAGTGGGCCGTCCCAACGTGGGAAAATCGACCCTGCTCAACGCCCTTCTGGGCGAAAAGATCGCAATAATCTCAAAAAAGCCGCAGACCACCCGCAACACGATCACCGGCATACTGACGCGCGGCGACGACCAGTTCGTCTTTATGGACACCCCCGGCATGCACAGACCCAAGACCAAGCTGGGCGACTACATGGTCAGGTCGATCAACTCGGCGATAGGCGGGGTCGACGCCGCCGTACTCGTCGTGGAGTCGGGCAGCCGCCCCTCCCCCGTAGAGGAGGGTCTGGTCAGGCGTTTCAAGGCTGACGGGATGCCCGCTCTGCTGGTCATAAATAAAACCGACAGCTCCGATCCCGGCAAGATCGCCGAGACGATAGAACGCTACGCGCCGATGTACGATTTCAGCTCGGTCATACCGATCTCCGCCATGAAAAAGGACGGCGTCGACATCGTGCTCGACGAGGCGTCGGCGTTCCTGTATGAGAGCGAGTGGTTCTTCGACGCCGACGCGATAACCGATCAGCCCGAACGGCAGATCGCCGCCGAGATCATTCGCGAAAAGCTCTTACGCACCCTCGACGACGAGATCCCGCACGGCACCGCCGTAGTCGTCGAGTCCTTCGCCGAGGAGGGGAACCGCCTCAATATCCGCGCCGAGATCTTCTGCGAAAAGGATTCCCACAAGGGCATAATAATCGGCAAGCAGGGCGCCACGCTCAAACTGATCGGCACCCGCGCCCGCGAGGACCTGGAGGCCTTCTTCGGCGTCAAGGTCTTCCTCGACCTGTGGGTCAAAGTCAAAAAGAACTGGCGCGACAGCGTCGCCAACATAGCCAATTTCGGATACACCATTGATAATTAGCAATT
>JAFTDQ010000026.1 GCA_017454075.1 Clostridia bacterium | reverse complement strand
ATATATATAACGCACGAGAAGCCCAAAATCCGACAAGCGTTTTCAAAAGTTGTCATAAGTTAGAATAAATCAGTCATAACCAAAGAGATTCCGGGCGGTTATCCGTTCCCGAAACTTGTTTATCCGACGCGATCTCCGGCGCGGCGAGGGCGGCACGGCGGCAAAAAGCGGCGCGGAGATCGACATTTCCGAATTCCGGGTGAGCCGCACGTCCCCCGCGTTTAGGTCAGCGCGTGACGTTCTTCACGCGGTGTTTTGATATAACAAAAAGCCGCGCGCCGCGCGGCTTTTGTTTCGTCTCGTTAATTACTTGAGGAACTTGAACGCCTTTACGATCGGGAGCTCTTTCGCCTTTCCTCCGCATACCCAGAAGAAACCTATGATCTGGATAACAGCGAGGATGCCGAGGCAGATGAAGCCGGCGATCGGAACGATGAACGTCCATACGAGGACCGCGGAGATAAATCCGACGAGGATCTCGAGGACAGTGATCTTGAGGACCTCTCTTACGTGGAAGTCAACGTAGTCGGACTTCGTTCCGGTAAGAGCGGCGAGGATAACGCCTACGATACCCATAAGGTAGCAGAGCATCGCCTTAACTTTGTTTGCCGAAATATCGGCGGGATCGTACTCGGCGGTATGATCGCCGGGGTTGACGGCCGCAACGGGGGCGGCAGCGTTTGTGGGAGCGCCGCAGGAAGGGCAGAACGGAGCGTTGTCGTCGATCTGAGCGCCGCATTTTTGACAGAATGCCATGGTTTTTTTCTCACTTTCGTTCGGTTTTTTTACGAGACTGGTCGTACCTAAATTATACATAATCCGTCACGGATTGTCAATAGTTTTTTTCGGTTTCCGCCGTTTTTTTCGGCACGGCAACGTGTTTTGCGGGATTATTTCCCTAAAAGCATCGCGACCCAGTCGTTTTCCGTGCGAACGGCGCGAAAAGTAAGACCCGCCGCGGTCAGGGCGTCGGCGACCCGGTCTCGCTGTGTGTCGATTATTCCCGAAACGGCGATAAGCCCGCCGTCCTTCATCACGCGCGGCACGTCGGGAGCCAGCCGGACGACGATATCGGCGACGATGTTCGCGCAGATAAAATCATATTTCCCTTCAACGGCCTTCAGGAGATCGGACACAGTACACGTGACGTTGCCGCATCCGTTTTCGGCTATATTCTCCCGCGCGACCCTAACGGCGACGGGGTCAATATCCGTTGCCGTTACGCAGGCGGCGCCGAGCTTTGACGCGCACACAGCGAGGATCCCGCTTCCCGTACCTATATCGAGCACGGCGTCTCCCGGTGTCATCATATCTTCAAGCAGAGAGGCGCAGAGCCGGGTGGTTTCGTGAGTTCCCGTGCCGAAGGCCATGCCGGGATCCATACTGATCACGACGTCGCCCGGAATGGCGTCGTATTTTTCCCAGGTCGGGACGACTATGAGACGTCTGCCGATCCTCACGGGTTTATAGTACTGCTTCCACGAGTTCGCCCAGTCCTCCTCATCCATCCCGATAAGCTTTATATCGTGCGGGACGCCGGCGAGCCGCGCCTCAACGAAGGCGACGGCGTCCTCAACGCTTTTTTCCGCCGGAACGTAAATGGATGCGGCGGCGACCGAGCGGTCGGCGTTCAGTATCTTTTCGTCGATGAGCTCTCCGTAACAGGATTCAACCTCGTCGACCACAGCGGCGTCCTCTATCATCAGACCGCTGTCTATAACGCTGAGTATCGCGCAGACCGTGTCAAGATCCTTCGACCCGCATCCCACGCGAAGCTGTGTCCACTGGCTCATGGAAAATCACCGTTTTACTTTCTGAATTTTTTGAAGAAAGACTGCTTTTTCGCGTAATTCTTCTGCCCCGTCGAATCGGCGAATTCGCGGAGTATCTGCTTCTGCCTGTCAGTCAGACCCTTCGGCGTCTCGACGACGGCCGTGAATATAAGATCGCCCGTACGTCCCGTGCGTGCGGACGTTATGCCCTGCCCTCTCACGGTGAACTCAGTCCCGGTCTGCGTCCCCTCGGGTATGCGGAATTTCACGCTTTCCCTGAGCGTGGGAACGTCGATCTCGGCGCCGAGCGCCGCCTCGACGAACGTCACCGGTATCTCGCAGTAAAGATTGTTGCCGTCCCGTTCGAAGAACTGATGCGGTCTTACGCTTATTCTGATATACAGGTCCCCGGCCGGGCCGCCGTTTCGTCCGTCGTTGCCGTGCCCGGCCACGCGAAGCGTGTCTCCGTTGTCGCACCCAGCCGGAATTGTGACCGACGTCGTTTCGTTTATCCTGACGAACGCCTTCCCGTTGCAGTTACGGCAAGGATTATTGATTATGCTGCCCGTACCGCCGCAGGCCTCGCAGGGTCCGGTCTGATCCATGACTCCGAGGACGGTGCGGACGCGCTTTCTCGTCTGACCCGTACCGCCGCAGGCGGAGCAGTTTTCCTTTTTGCCGTCCTGCGACCCCGTTCCGTTACAGTTCGGGCATTTTGTGATCCGTTTGTACGAAACGTCCTTTTTGCATCCGAAGGCCGCCTCCTCAAAAGTGAGAGTGAGACGGTATTCGAGGTCGTCCCCCTGCTGCGGCGCGCTGCGGTTTCTCGAAGCGGATGAAAATCCGCCCCCGAAAAAATCGCTGAAAATGTCTCCGAAGCCGCCGAAGCCGCTGAAATCGAAGCCGCCGAAGCCGCCCCCTCCTCCGGCTCCGCCTGTCCCGTCGAAGGCAGCATGACCGAACTGATCGTATTTGCTTTTCTTTTCGGGATCCGAAAGAACGGCGTAGGCCTCGTTGACTTCCTTGAATTTCTCCTCCGCGTTCTTGTCGCCGGGATTCATATCCGGATGATATTTTTTGGCGAGCGTCCTGTACGCCTTTTTTATTTCGTCCTCTCCCGCTCCTTTTGAGAGCCCGAGGACCTCGTAATAATCTCTTTTTTCCGCCATGTTACGCGTCCGTTTTCAAAGCAAGCGGACGGAGCCGAGCTCCGTCCCCCTGCGTAATTCACTTTGCGGGATCAGGTTTTGTCCTCGTATTCCGCGTTGTAGTATCCTTCGCCGCCGTTGTCGTTTCCGCCGGTCTGGCCGCCTCCGAAATCTGTCGGTCCGGCCTGTCCCTGACCCGGATTGTTCTGTTGATAGATCTTCTCGGAGATTTTGTAGAACGCCTTTTCAAGCGCCTCGGTATCGGCCTTGATCTGATCCGTGCTGCCGGTCTTTATCGTTTCCTTCAGCTTGTCGATAGCGCCCTGGATCTCGGATTTTTCGCCCTGATCGAGCTTGTCGCCAAGCTCTCCGAGGGTCTTTTCGCTCTGGAAGACGAGCGAGTCGGCGCGGTTCTTCACGTCAACCGCCTCTTTCTGCTTCTTGTCTTCCTCGGCAAACTTTTCGGCGTCCTTTACTGCCCTGTCGATATCCTCCTTGCTCATGTTCGTCGAGCTGGTTATCGTGATGTGCTGTTCCTTTCCGGTGCCTTTGTCGAGCGCCGAAACGTTGACGATGCCGTTTGCGTCTATATCGAAGGTGACCTCAATCTGCGGGACCCCGCGCGCCGCCGGAACGATTCCGTCGAGATTGAATACTCCGAGGGTCGTGTTGCCCGCGGCCATCTCGCGCTCGCCCTGAAGCACGTGGATCTGAACCGAAGTCTGACCGTCCGACGCGGTGCTGAATATCTGCGATCTCTTTACCGGTATCGTTGTGTTGCGCTCTATTATGCGGGTGCATACGCCGCCGAGCGTCTCAATGCCGAGGGAAAGCGGAGTCACGTCGAGCAGGAGCAGATCCTTGACGTCGCCGCCGAGGACGCCCGCCTGGATGGCGGCGCCGATCGCCACGCATTCGTCGGGATTGATGCCCTTGAAGGGATCCTTGCCGATGAACTTGCGGACCGCCTCCTGAACCGCCGGGATCCTTGTCGAACCGCCGACGAGCAGAACCCTGTCGATCTGCGAAACGCTGAGGCCGGCGTCGGCGAGCGCCTTCTTCGTCGGTCCCATGCAGCGGTCAACGAGATCGGCAGTGATGCGGTCGAACTCCGCCCTTGTCAGCGTGGCGTCGAAATGGAGCGGACCGGCCGCCGTCGCCGTGATAAACGGCAGATTGATGTTCGTGCTGGTCATTCCGGAGAGCTCGATCTTCGCCTTCTCGGCGGCGTCCTTGAGTCTCTGAAGAACCATCTTGTCGTTTCTCAGGTCAACGCCGTTTTCCGCCTTGAATCTGTCGGCCATCCAGTCTATCACGCGCTGGTCAAAATCGTCGCCGCCGAGGTGCGTGT
>JAFTDQ010000025.1 GCA_017454075.1 Clostridia bacterium | reverse complement strand
GCCGAGGTTCTTGCCTTCCCTCGCTGTGGGGAAGCCAAGAGTTGGCGCCGCGCGGGCGACAATAACCGGACGGGCGCCCCGTCCGGTTTTTTATTTGCGTTTCATTCGACGGTCACAAATACCGCGTCCGTCGACGAGGATACGGTGTACACGCCGTTTTCGGGCGACAGCACCCTCGGCACGCCTTTTTCGTAAACCGTCACGAGAGAGACGCCCTCCGCCGCGGTAAATGAAACCGTCGCCTCGGATCGTACCTTGAAATTGTAGTCCGTGCAGTTGTAGATAAGGAACGCCTCCCCGTTCCTGCCGGTCTTTTTCTCAAACCGTCCGACGACCGCGCATTCGCTGTCCGAAACCGTCATCGAGGTCACCTTTTTCGCTCCGAGGGACTCGAAGGGATACGTCTCCCCGAGTTTTCTGAACTGAGTCGGGGGGAAGAAATCCGTCCTTTCGAAAAAACCCGACCCCGGCATGATCGCCGTCCCGGTGCGGGAATATTTGACGTAGACGGGCGAGAACGTCTTCGCGTCGAGGACGGCCTCTTTCAGCTCGTCGTAGACCTTGTTCTTTTCGCCCTTTGCGTTGAGTACGGTCGTCCCCCAACCGTCGGCGGTCCAGCAGGCGTAGGAGATGCAGTTCACGCCGTACGCCATCGCCGTGTACGCCTGGAGCTTTATCTTGTCGGCGCTCAGCCCCGACGTCGGCCCGTACACCCCGGCTATCAGCCAGAGATCGAGTCCGTATTTCCCGGCGATCTCCGAGGCGACCTCGAGATTCTGAAGCGCCGCCGTGACGGTCCCCGGGGAATCGTACAGATATCTGTCGTAGCAGAGATAATCGGAAAGCCCGCTCGACGCGAAGGTCTCGAGATAAGTCCGGTAGTCGACGTCGCCGAACCATTCGCCCGGCTTGCCGTCGTCCGTCCCCGGGAGGAGATTCTCGATGACGGCGACGTCCGGGAAATGTTTCTTGTACACGTCGGCGTTTTCCTTCATCATCGGGAGCGAGTGTACGCTCGGCTCGTCGTTCTGATAAAAGCCCCAGACCGCCTCGTGATCGTATTTGTTTTCGATTATCGTTTTCTCGTAGTCCTCGAGCGAAACGTTCGGGTCCCATCTGAATGGTATGCCGCTCTCGACGACCCAGTCTATAATTCCTATCCCGAGCTTCGCGTAATAATCGTGGAACTTCGTGCCTCCCGCCGCCCAGATGAGGTCCATGCCGCAGGCGGCGAGGTCGTCTATCGCCTCTTCCGAGCCGAGCTTCGCGTTATACGCGCCGAAAAGGAGCTTCGAGTGATCCACCCTCGTGTCCCGGTATTCCCTCAGGACGTTCATTTTCGCCGCCTCTGCCCTCAGCCCGGGCAGAGCGCCGGCGTCGGGTATGCGCGCGCGGTCGGCCTCGGACAGCGCGCAGAAGCCGATATAGGCGAGCTCGATCAGGTCGGAGCGGTTTTCGGCGACCGCCGGCGCGCCTTTTTTCAGCAGATATATGAGCGCGGCGACCTCCTCGGGCGTCTTCGGAAGCCCGACCGGCCACGGGTCGGTCTCCGAGACCTCGAAGGTCACTGGCGCGGCGGTCTCCTCCGCCGTCGTGAGCGGGACGGTCGTCCCGGCTGTCCCGTTATTCCCTTCTCCCCCGCCCGAGCAGGAGGCGAGCGTGAAAAGCGCGAGCACAAGCGCCGCCGCGCGCAAAAGCGTCTTTGATCTCATTTTCCGTTTCCTCCGTGATATGGTTCCTTTCATTCCGCCGGCCGCAGGTTGAGGTGATATATCGCGCTGACCTCCGAGCCGAGCTCCTCGACTCCGTAGGGGTCGTAAAGCGCGTCTATCGTCGAAATCTCGATCCCGTATGGATAGGTGCAGTGGGCGACGAAATCGACTCCGTCGACCGTTTCGAGATAAAGCGCGACGTGCGCGTTCGCCTTGCCGGTAAATCTCGATCTGAACAATATGACGTCGCCGGGGGAGAGCTTCGAGCGGTTTACGTTCGAAAAGCTCGTGCCTATCTTTTCGGCGGACCGGCCGAAGGACGCCTGAGCCGCGAGCGCGAGGGACTCCGACCACGTCCTGACCGCCTTGAGGTTATACCCCGCGGCGGTCTTCGTCCTGAACGCCCTGTTTATGTCCGCGACGTCGTATCCCTCTATGTTCGGGAGGTAGTTCAGCAGATAGTACGCAGTGAACGAGGCGCATATAAGCCCCTTGCTCCTGAATCTCGCGACGTTCGGCGCCTTACCCGTGAAGGTAGACGAATCTTTTACCATGTCGATGGCGTCGGCGCCCTCCGGCGAGTTCTTCATCGGGATCGTGTACGTGACTTTTGAACGGTATTTGTGGCTGAGCGAATCGGTCCCGTACGCCGAGTAGAGCAGGCCGTCCCTTATCAGGCCGTCGACGTCGTATCCGATATACCTGAGGGCGCGGAGGACGGTGTTGTCCGTCAGCTCCGCCGGGAGATCGTGATTTATCTTAAAATCCCTGTCGATCCCGCAGACCGTGCAGTGAAAGCGCTTTACGCCGTCGCCGAAGCCGTTTGAGAAGACCCACGTCCCGCCGTCGTACTTATGCCCCGTCGGCTGTCCTATGTTGTCCCGGCAGAAGACGCAGAGATACGGTCTCGTACAGTCGCGGGTCGTGTAGCACGCCTGGACTCCGTTTCCGTGAGATATTTTGCCGACCGTCCCCGTAAGGGTCTTTCCGCAATGCGGACAGTCGAAGGTATATTCCCCGGTCTCCTTGCAGGTCGGGTATTTCGTCACGGTGAGGGCGGTGATCTTATGCCCTCCTTCGGGTAGGGTGAAATCGTATTCCGCCGCCGCGCCGCAGACGCCGCAGGAGACCTCGATCTTTCCGCTCGCCGTGACCGCCTTTTTCGCGCTCGGCGCCGTCCATGAAAAGGCGTGATACGGCATCGGACCGGTCTCCTCGTTCCATATATGTCCGCAGTCGGAGCACACGTGCCGCAGGGCGGGTCCCGTCAGGCAGGTCGCCTCGACCGGCTCCCCCTCGTCGTAATTGTGTCCCGCCGCCGGGACCTTTTCGGAATACTCCGTCCGGCCGCAGAGAACGCACCACGTCGCCGTGAACCCGTCGGCAGAGCAGGTCGGAGGGACGACCTTCTCCTGATATTCGTGTTTTCCCGTCGCCGGAAGGACCTCCGATTCCGTCACAAGCCCGCAGACGGAGCATTTCGTCACGGTGGCGCCGTCCTTCACGCAGGTCGCGGGGGTCGTCTTCGTCTCAAGATTATGCTCGCCCGTCGCGGGAACGGGGTCGGTGTTCGTCACCCTCCCGCATTTCAGGCATCTTATCTCGGTATATCCGGCCGCTGCGCAGGTGGGCGGGACGACGGTCGTGACGTCCTCGTGCTCGCCGGTCGCCGGTACGACGTCCGTCACCGTGACGTCGCCGCATACCCGGCAGGTGAGGGTCGTATATCCCGCGTAGCCGCAGGTCGCCTCGGTCACAACGCTGTCGTAATCGTGCTCGCCCGTCGCCGGTACGACGTCCTCCCTGAGCGTCCTTCCGCAGATCTGACACGTCACGGTCGTGAAGCCCTCGGCGCCGCAGGTGGGCGGCGTTATCGTCCTCAGGTCGTCGTGCGCGGTTTTCTGAAGCGAGATCTTATATGAATCGCCGCATTTTACGCAGGTGTATGTCTCGCTGCCCTTTTTGGCGCAGGTCGGCTCGACCCTTTTCGTGACTGAATACTCGTGTTCGCACGGCGGAGCTGTCGTTTCGACCGGAGGCTCCGTCTCCGTCTCGGTCACGGTCGGGGGCTCCGTCTCCGTTACGGTCGGGAGATCGGTCTCGGTCCCGCTTTCCGTTTCGGTTTCGGTCCCGGTTTCCGTCTCCGTCGCCTGGTCAGTTGTCGCGACCGTTCCGGTCACGGGAGCGGGATCGGTTTCCGCGCCCGCCGTCGTGCTCTCCGGCCCGTGCGTGTGCTCATGAGCGCCCGGATCCCCGGTCGAGCAGGACGCCGAGGCGATCAGGACCGACGCGAGCAAAAAGAGTGATATTATTTTTGTCAGAACGCCTTTTTTCATATTCCCGTTTCGGCGGACGGTCGTCCGCGCGTTTGATTATTTGTAGTATTATAGCGCAAAAAAATCTTTTTGTCAATACATTTTCGGACATCTTTTGACAGATGGCGTCCGAATACGCATATTTTCGCCTGTTTATCGATCTTTCGGCGGCTTGTCATCGAAAGGCATCGGAAGGATCGAAAGGATAATATCCCTCGCTTCCCCGAGCGTCTCGCATCTGTTCAGCGCGTCCCTGAGCCGCGGAGCGCCGCGGAATCCCCTGAAATACGCGGCGACGAGCCGCCTCCCCTCGGCGACGGCGGTCCGCTCTCCCTTGTACTCCGCCGCGCGCCCGAGCTGATCCAGGGCGGTTTGCACGATCCGCCCGGCGTCGGGAGAAACGAAGACCGAGCCCGTCAGGGCCGCCCTTATCTCCGAAAAGATCCACGGGCGCCCTATCGCCCCCCGTCCGACCATTATCCCGTCGCAGCCCGTTTCGGAAAACATTTTCAGGGCGTCGGCCGCGCAGTTTATATCCCCGTTTCCCACGACGGGCACCGAGACGGCGCGCTTTATCTCCCCGATCGAAAGAAGATCGACCCCCGGCCCGTACATGTCCGCCCTCGTCCTTCCGTGGACGGTGATGAGCGAGGCGCCGCCCGCCTCGGCGGCCCTCGCCGCCTCGGCTCCGTTTTTGTGCTCCGCGTCCCAGCCCGTGCGGATCTTTACCGTAACGGGGACGGGAACGGCCTTTTTAACGGCCGAGACGATATCGCAAATCAGGGACGGCGTCTTCATGAGCGCCGATCCGTCGCCGTTTCCGACTATCTTTCTGACGGGGCAGCCCATGTTTATATCGACGGCCGACGGCACGGCGCCGTGCTTTTCCCCGTCCTCGAGGACCTTTTCGGCGGCGTAAGCCATGGTTCCCGGGTCGTGTCCGAATATCTGAACGGCGGCGGGGAGCTCGCCGGGGGAAAGCCGCCCGAGCGCGAGGGTATATTCGTCTCCGTATTTTATCGCGGCGGATGAGATCATCTCCGAGACGGTATATTCGGCGCCGTGCTCGCGGCAGATCTCCCGGGTCGCCCGGTCGGTCGCCCCAGCCATCGGCGCGAGCATAAGACCGTATTCAAGTTTTGTCTTCCCTATAAAAAGCATTTTGTTCTCTCCCGGGAAAATTATATCATAAAAACGGGGGTTTGAAAAGTCCGGATATTGACAAAACCGCGCGGATATGATACAATTCCGGCGATTTATTTTTTAAAGGAGTGCCCCCGCATGGATTTAAAAGGACGGAGTTTTCTCAAGCTTCTCGATTTTACTCCCGATGAGATAAACGGGCTCACAGACCTCGCGGCAGAGCTCAAAAAGATGAAGAAAAACGGCGTGCCCCACAGGTTCTGCGAGGGCAGGAACGTCGCGCTGATCTTTGAAAAGACGAGCACGCGCACGCGCTGCTCCTTCGAGGTCGCGGCGGCGGATCTCGGTATGCATCCCGTATACCTCGACCCCGACGGGTCGCAGATAGGCAAAAAGGAGAGCATCCCCGACACGGCGAGGGTCCTCGGGCGAATGTTCGACGGCATCGAATACCGCGGATACGGGCAGGAGATCGTCGAAGCCCTCGCGAAATACTCCGGCGTCCCGGTCTGGAACGGGCTGACTAACGAATCCCACCCGACGCAGATCCTCGCCGACTTTCTTACGGTGAAAGAGCATTTCGGCGAACTTGAGGGCAGAAAGCTCGTATATATGGGCGACGCCCGCTACAACATGGGCAATTCGCTCATGGTCGGCTGCGCCAAGGCCGGTATGCTTTTCACGGCGTGCGCCCCCGAAAAATACTTCCCGGATCCCCGGCTCGTCGCTCAGTGCCGGAAGATCGCCGCGGAGACCGGCGGCTCGGTGACGCTCTCCTCAGACCCGCATGAGGCCGTCAGGGGAGCCGACGTCATATATACCGACGTGTGGGTCTCGATGGGCGAGCCCGACTCCGTCTGGGAGGAACGCATAACCGATCTCACCCCGTACAGAGTGACCGAAGAACTCATGGACGAGGCGGGGGAACAGTGCCGTTTCATGCACTGTCTGCCGTCCTTCCACGATCTCGGCACGGATATCGGCAGGAAGATACACGAAAAATTCGGTCTCGACTGCATGGAGGTCACCGACGGCGTTTTCGAATCGCCCCGCTCGATAGTATTTGACGAAGCGGAAAACAGGATGCACACGATAAAGGCGGTCATGCTCGCGACCCTCGGCGGCCGCTGACAGACCTTTGCCGGAACTGAAAAATATATGCCGGGGGCGTACCGACCCCCGAAAAAGCCGCGGCTCAGAGCACCTGCGATAAAGCAGGTGTCTCTTTTTTTGCGCTTAGCTTTGTAATTGATCTAATCTGTGCTGTTTTCCGCGAGACCAACGCAAAAGCGCTTTTGACAACCAGCGGCCATCAAAAGCGCATCACGTCCCTTTTGCGTTGACTACGTCTGTCTGGTCAGAGCATCATTCAACTATCCGTTGCAAAATACAACTAAAGATAAACAACGCGGTTGTTGTTTTTGCGTTTTCTTTATGCTATTATATAGCCAGAACAAGCGCTTGTTACTTTAATTCTCAGGAGGAAACCATGAATATTAAATTGAGCGAGCAATTAAAAAAGCTCCGCAGAGAAAAAGGCAACACGCAGGAGGATCTGGCGAACCATCTCGGCATTTCCACCCAGGCGGTCTCCAAATG
>JAFTDQ010000024.1 GCA_017454075.1 Clostridia bacterium | reverse complement strand
CCTCCCTTTACACAAGGGAGGCGGGAGAATTGTCCGACCGTTTCGTTTGTGGTTAAAGATTGCTATTTTAACAAAATCGGGGTTATCGTTAAATTTCGTAACGCTCATATCAATCCGTCGGTTTTCTGGAGCGCAGATATTCTTGAAGTATTTCTTCCACCTCCGCTTCAGCCGGCTCGTAAGAATCATCAATTTCGTTGCAGATCCAGGCATAGTAGCACATGATCGCATCAATGAATGATGTCAGGATTTCTTCTATCGTCCAATGCTCTTCGCGCACCGCAAGCCGCAATTCAGGGATATCTGCAGGGTTATTGAACACAGGATAAGAATCAAAATCCGCCCAGTAGAACAGATACCCTACGCGTTTGCCATCTCTTCTGATTAAGTAATGCTTATAATCAAAATCCACCCAAAAAGTAATTGGGATGCGAAAATTGCTCTCAATCCATTCAACAAAAGCGCGCAGTTCGGACTGAGTTGCTTCGGGAATCTTTTTATCAAATCTGATATTGAATCCCGGCTCGATTTCTTTTGCTACTGACAATTGTACTGTTTGGGCCCGGCTCCAAACGCTGGTTTTTGGAATCATTTTTCTCCTCCTCCTTTATGATTGAGACAATCCCTCCGCCTCGCGTCAGCGAGCCACCTCCCTTTACACAAGGGAGGCGGGGCTTCAGCTCATAAGGAGCGTGGCGACGCGCGTCTCGGTCTTTGCGCCGTATTTGTCCGTGACGACGCATTTTACCTGCCGCCCGGATTTCGAGGGGACCATTTTCACGGAATAAGTATCGCCCTTCAGGCTGCTTACCGACCAGGCAGAGGATTCGTCCGCGCGGAAGTACCACTGATACGTCAGCCCTTCGCCCTCCGAGGCGAATGACGTTACGGCGAGCTTACCGCGTCCGGCGACGACGTCGCACGGTTCGGAAACGATCCTCGGCGGGGCGTAGTTTTCGGGATAATCGCAGAGCAGGAAGGCGTGCCGGGACTCAATGCGTCCGCCGTATGCGTCCGTCACGACGCAGTACAGCTCGCGTCCCATGCGGCTTTTTGTCATCTCGACGGAATAAACGTCGGTTTTTATGCTGCTGCGGCTCCACTTGGCGGAGCCCGCGCTGCGGATATACCACTGATATTTCAGGCCGTCGCCCTCGGCGGAGGCCTTCACCGTGACGATGCCGCCGATATCGGCCGCCGCGTCCTCCGGCTGAACGGTGAACCTGAGTTCGTATCCGGCGGGCGGCGCAAGCCGGAGCGTCGCCGGTTCCGTCACGGCGGTGTTGCCGTACGCGTCCGTCACGACGCAATAGACCTCGCGGCCGGACTTTGCCCGGGTAAGGGGAACGTGATAGACGGTCCCCTTCAGGCTGCTGCGCGCCCAGGTCTCTTTGCCGGGATTCTTCAGATACCACTGACAGGTCAGCCCGACGCCCGTCGCCTCGAAGTCGGTGACGGCAAGCCCGTTAAGGGGAACGCAGACGTCCTGCGGCTGGCGGGTGATAACCGGCGGCTCGTATCCGTCGGGATAAACGACGCCGAGCACGGCGACGCGGCTCGTGACGGCATTGCCGTATTTGTCTGTCACCACGCAATAGACCTCGCGTCCGATTTTGCCGCGGACCATTCTGACGGAATACCTGCTTTTGCGGATGCCGCTCTTCCAGAAATCCGTCTGCCCGGGGTCGCGCCCGTACCACTGATAGGTCAGTCCCTCGCCCTCGGCGGTCAGGAAGGTCGAGGCGGTCCCGTTCAGCGGAGCGTTGAAGTCCTCCGGCTGGGACGTCAGTGAGAGCACCGTGCGCAGATAACCGTCCCCGTCAAGCCGGAAAGCCGGGTTGCCCTCAGCGAGGGTTATCGTAAACGGGTTGTCCGTTCCGGCGCGGTTCAGGCGCAGACGGTTGAGCATCTCGAGCTGATCGGGCGAGATATACGTCAGAGTCGAAGGCAGACTCACGCCTGGGCAGTTTTTCAGCAGGTTGTCGACCGTGCTGCTGCCGTCCGCCCACATCGCCTCGCGTTCCCAGCGCACGACGCCCTCGGGAACGCAGAGCGCGCGGGCGTAACGCGCCGGGACGGCCGTCACGGCCGACATGTCCTTCGAATATATCACGCCGTCAGCCGATGCGTAGCGGGGATTCGAGTCCTTTACCGCGTAATCGGTTATTCCGGTATAGCAGTATATCGCGATGGAGAGGTTCGTGCCGGAATTCAGGTTTCCCGTATCCTCAAAGACGATATACCGCTCGTCGTACACGGGTACGTATTCGATCTCGTAGGAATCCGGCAGAACGAGGGTGTGTATGTTGTAGTTGCGTGAAAAGCTGAGCTCGCCGAGAAAAGAGACGCCCTCGGGCAGCTCGAACGTTCCGTCCGGGAAGGTCTTTCCGCGGGGAACGGCGAGCATTTCCGTGCCGTCCGCGGAGTAGAGCACCCCGTCCACGGCCTTGTACGCGGTGTTCCCGTCCGCGACGCGGAACTCGGTGAAGCGGTCGTCAGAAAAATCATATATCGTATGCGCGTATCCGATCTTTCTAACCCCCGCGGGGACGGTGAAAACGCTGTCGTCGTATCTTACGGCGTGGTTGAGAAATCCCGCGCTCATGACGGCGAGATTGTCGGGAAGCAGTATCTTCTGCGCGCGGCACATCTGGAAGCACCAGCCGGTATTGTTGACCTGATCGAGGTCCCAGTTCCGCAGATCGATCGTGACCTGCGTTGACGAGCTTACGTCGTACGCGAACTTGTTGAAGGTCTGGTACATGCAGAGCAGCGAGCCGGTATCCCAGTTTTCGTAGCCGGTCAGACCCGAGAGCCGGGAGCAGAGACTGAACATTCCGCGCATGCTTATGACCTTACTTGTGTCAAGAGAAGAAACGTCGAGCGATCTGAGCGCCGAGCAGCCGTAAAACACGTACGTCATGTTGTTTATCCCCGAGGAATCGATCGCCGAAAGATCGACGTGGGTCAGGGAACTGCATTCGCCGAACAGCAGGCGCATGGAATTGTTGAGAAATCCGACGCCCTCCCCGAGGGTCACGGATTTCAGCTTCGTGTTCCCCCTGAATACCGTAGTGGCGGCGAGCACGGTACGGTAGGTTTTCCCTTCGAGCTCAAAGCTGCCGGGAACGGTCAGGGTGTCCGCCTCGCCGCTGTATTTGCTCAGGATTATCGCGCCTTCCTCTTCATCGAGCGTATAGCTCCATTCTTCGGGGGAGGTTTCCCCGGCGCCGGAGGCCGCGGCGGGCAATATGCAAAGCGCTGTAATTAACAGCAAAAGGAAAAGCAAAAGTCCGTATTTTTTCATTGCGATCTCTCCTGTGTCCTCAATACCCGAGGAATTTTTTCAGGTCTTTGTCGGGTAAAAGCTCTTTTTTCCCGAGACCGAAAGAGTATTCCGGAACGATCTCGAGATAACGGTCAAGGAATTCCTCGTAGGTTTTCGCTTCGAAGCAGTACGGCGTGATGAAGAAATCCCTGCTTCCGCCCGTCGTGCGGTCCCCGGCCGTCACGCTGACCTTATAGTCGCCCGACTTCAGCTTATAGAAAACGTAGCTCTCAAGATTCCAGCCGTGCAGTTCTATGTGTCCGAACTCGGGAGCATAACTTGCCACTGTTTCATTTGCCTGAAGCGCCGCGCTCTGATAGCCGTATTCCACGCATTCGATAAACCTTTCCGCGCTTTCGACGTCGAATACCGAATACTTGTCTTTTTTTCCGTATTTCCGGACAAACTCAAAATCTCCGTCGACCTTCCGGATATCATACTGCCAGGAGTCCGCAAGCATTTTTTTGTCAAGCCAGCGATAATCCTTTTTTACTTTTTCGAAGGCCTTTTCGAGATATACGTTCACGTCCGTGCCGAACCTGAATTTCTCTTCCGGATTCGAGTTTTTAACGGTATCGCGGGCATATTCGCACAGGAAATCGACGAATTCATCGGCGGTCGAGCCGTCTTTCCACGGGGTCACTATATCCGAATCGTCATAATAGTTTTTTTCGATCTGACCGAAAACGTATTTGCCGTGCAGAGGCGCGATCTGCCAGACCGGCGTGCATTTCTTCATCATCGTAAGAGTCGCCCAGCTGTACTCCCTGCGCAGTTTTTCAAGCGCTTTTTCGTAATAAACGCCGATATCCGTCCCGTATCTGAAAAGCTCGGGATCGGCGACGGGATTCCTGTTCAACTTCTTTTCAAGCTTTTTCTCCTTCTCGTGTTCCAGCTCAATCGCAAAGAACCGATCGGTGCTGAGGGGAGTCCACGCCCATACCTTGTCCGAGCCGTGGCTCGCGAGAGCCGGCGCGTAAATAAACGAGCCTCCGGCTTCGCGCCGCCACTTGTTCCATCTGCCCGCAGCAAGAGTCCCGTCCTTCATGATAAGGAGACAGAACTGCTCCTCTTTCGGGTATTTTCTGTCGGCGAACGACTTGAACCCCTCAAACTGAACGTTGCGGGCGCCCTCGTCTTCGCGGCCGAGGTTTATCCAGTTGACGCCTTCTTCTTCTAGGCTTTCGGTCAGGTCGTAGCGGCCGAGGGAATGCCATCTTTGCACTTCTTCCGAATCTATGGAATCGGCGGTCCCCCGGATAAATTTTCCGGACGTTGAATTTTTTTTGCTGTAATCGTCGGGATCCCAGCTCCCCGCGGTATAATCGCCGTTTTTCAGCTCAAGCAGGCAGTATTCTCCGTACTCCGGCATGTTTCCGCCCGATACGTCCTGAAATTCGTTGAACGACAATCTGAGATCTTTATGATTTACGACAAACATGGCTCCTCCTGCGGTATCTTTTTAACTTTACGTGCGGCAAATCATCGGGCCGTCAGTTTAAGGAATTTTGCGTCATTCATCTGTTCGTTTGTCACATATTCCCCGCTATAAAAAAGCGCGTACGTGGTGATCGGCGTCGGCGCGTTTTGCGCGGCCTCCTTGCTCTCTATACGGATCGCCCTGAACGCGACGCCGTGTTCTTTTGCTGTCTGTTCCACAACAGGCACGTATTTTGCGTTGAACGGGCACTGATTCGTATAGTAAAGAACGTATCCGTCTTCATCAACGTGAGGATGTCTGGCGCATTCCTTGAATTCCGGTTTTTCCGCATCTGAAAAGAACGGCAGATACCAGAGCTGAATCCCGTTATCGGCTTCGTCGCAGACGGAAAATCCTTTATGCGCGAGGTACTTCGGATCGGCGAGAAAAGGCTTTTTCTTTGCGGAACTCAGGATACAGAGCCCTTTTTTACCCTTTTCTTTGCTGTCCCTGATGCATTCGCCCAGGAGATCGTTTGAATATCCGTGTCCTTTGAACGAGCCGGACACCCACAGGCAGTCGATATACGTATACCCGTCCGCCTTGATCGGATTCCACGCGTTTTCGGCGGGGATATACTCGATAAAACATTTTCCGCGCTCCGTGCTTTTCAGGAACACGAGTCCCTCTTCAAAACGATCTTTGAGCCACGCTTTTTTGGAAGAGACCTGTACGTCGTTGTTATTGGAAATGGCGCAGCAGATATGTTCTTTTTCCAGATTTTCTTTTGTCAGTTTGATGTATTCCATGTGCACAGCCTCCTGCTGAGATCCCGATCTGCCGGGATCGTCTCTTGCTTCGATAAACCGTTTTTTCAGTCCGTCGCCGACGCCGTGATAACGACGAACCGTTCGAGCGTTCTGTCATAAACCGTAAGGCAGAGCGCTCCCCACCATTCGTGTCCCTCGTCGAAATAGTCCGACCAGCCGGTATCCCATTCGTAAACTTCAAGCCCGCCGGTTCCGTTCGGAAACAGAGCGGCGTTCACCCGCTCGAAATCCTCCGCGGTACAGCCGTTCTGATGCGGCGGACACAGAAACGCTTTTCGATAGTTGAGTTTTCCTTCGGGACAATCCGGTGAAAACTGCTCCTCCGCCGATATCTTTTTCCCGACCGCGGATGCGGGATCGCCCTCCCATTCTTCGCAAAGCATGTCAAAAGCGGTCTTCAGCGCCCCGCGGTGCGATTCATATCCGCAATACCGTTCGCAGTTAACGATGCAATAGTCGACAACCGTATCCGGGTATTCGGCGATCAGCGCATAAAACGAATCGTCATCCGGCTTCGCTTCGAGCCGATTCGAAACATTATTTCTCCCCGCCGCGTCCCGTAACGCCGGCTCCTTCTCCGGTGCATTCCCGGAGAGCGTGTCGCTGACGATCTGATCGACGAGTGCCTTGCGGCTTTTGTAACCGTAAGGGACAGCGACCATCGGGTACCACATTCCGGGATAGTCCCAATGCTCCTGAAAATAATCCTCGACCGGGTGGCGGTCGATCACCTCAGTGACGAGGGGGCGCGCCCTGCGGACGATCGCAAGCGCTTCCCGGTGTATCTCATCGCGGAATTCCGCCGCGTATTTCAGGTCCTGTTCACTGTATTTCGGCATTATGACGTCCCTCCGTAACCCCTGATCGGCCTCGCGACTGAATTATAACATGAAAGGATAAATAAATCAACAATAATTGTGTTTTCAGCCGTTTTCGGCCCGGCGCCGCGACGGGAACAAAAATCCGGACCGTGCCGTAACGGACGGCGCAGCCCGGTTTTTTCTTTTTTGTTCTGCCGTCCGCCGCGGCATTCTTTTTTTCGACGGAGCCGGTCTCAGAGCCCGAGCCTTTCGCTCAGCTCGGCGGCGCGCCTCCGGGCGATCTCCTCATATTTTTTGTAAATATCGCGGATATGCGCGACCATGCCGCAGAACTCGCCGAGGCTGTCGGGGGAAAGCCGCTTGCCGTGCTCGCGCCCGGAATCGACTCTGTCAACCCAGATATTCATGATTTTCAGTGGTGCATCCCTGACAAGGATAAGTTGAATGTCGTCGGTCACGTTTACAGTGACGTTTTCAGAATAGTAAGAATCATGATTCCTTACGATGTTTATCTCAGGAGACAGGCGTGCGCGGATCTCTTCGTAAACTTTGTCGAGATCGACCTCGTATCCGTCGTCCTCCCACAGCTCGCTGTCGTGATAAAGACCGTCCCTCGAGTATACGAGATCTTTTACGAAAGACGTCATGCAGTTCTTCACGAAACCGCCGTCCGGGCCGAGATACTCCCTTTCGTTTTCCTCCCCGGATTTCAAAGCGGATCTGCCGACGATCATTTCATACCTGTCAAGGTTTTCGTAAAACAATCTCTGCTCTGTGCTGAGAT
>JAFTDQ010000023.1 GCA_017454075.1 Clostridia bacterium | reverse complement strand
TACATCGTCCACTTCCCCGAGGACAACACCATCTGGTCGGTCAACTCCGGCTACGGCGGGAACGTCCTGCTCGGCAAAAAATGTTTCGCTCTCCGCATTGCCTCCTACCTCGGAAGGAAGGAAAAATGGATGGCCGAACACATGCTCATTCTCGGTCTGCAATACCCGGACGGCGATATTAAATACATCACGGCGGCCTTCCCGTCCGCCTGCGGGAAAACCAATCTCGCGATGCTGATCCCGCCGAAATTCCTGCGCGACAAAGGATTCAAGGTCTGGTGCGTCGGCGACGACATCGCCTGGCTGAGGATAGGAAGCGACGGACGTCTCTGGGCGGTCAACCCCGAAAACGGGTTCTTCGGCGTCGCCCCCGGCACAAACGAAAAATCCAATCCGAACGCGCTCGCCGCGACAAAGAAAGACACGATCTTCACAAACGTCGCCCTGAACACCGACAACAACACGGTATGGTGGGAAGGACTGGACAAAAACCCGCCGGTTCACTGCATCGACTGGCGCGGGAACGAGTGGCACTATGAAAACTACAACAAGGCGGACAAGACGACCTGCGCAGCCCACCCGAACTCCCGTTTCACCGCTCCTGCGAAAAACTGCCCCTGCGTATCCCCGGAATTTGACTCGGTGACGGGCGTTCCCGTCTCGGCCATCATATTCGGCGGACGCCGCGCGAAAACCGCCCCGCTCGTTTACCAGTCATTCAACTGGCAGCACGGGACGTTCGTCGGCTCGATAATGGCCTCCGAAACCACGGCCGCCGCCGCCGGCGCCGTCGGCGGTGTACGCCGCGACCCCATGGCGATGAGACCCTTCGTAGGATATAACATGAAGGATTATTTCGCCCACTGGCTTGAAATGGGCAAGCTTATCCCGAATCCGCCGGCGATATTCCACGTTAACTGGTTCCGCACCGATGCGGACGGAAACTTTATCTGGCCGGGCTACGGCGAGAACATGCGCGTCCTGCTCTGGATACTCGACAGGGTTGCCGGAAAGGTCGGGGCAGACGTTACTCCGATCGGCTACACGCCCCGTCCCGCCGACATCGACGTCACCGATCTTAACGTTTCGGAAGACACGATACGCGAGCTTCTCCGGATAGACGTTCAGTCGTGGCTCGACGACGTCGACAATATCCGCGCTTTCTACGATCAGATTGAAAACGTCCCGCAGGAGCTTGAGGACGAACTCTCCTCGCTCAAAGAGCGGCTCATCGCGGCAAAATAAAAAAAGGACAAAGAGGGGCACCGCAAGATGCCCCTTTTGACAAGAAATGCCTGTACAGTTTTTTGAAAAAGATCCGCCCTCGGGCGTCACGGGTCTGATAACGCTCACCGACCGGCCGTTTATACCCTCAAAACCGAAAAAGATCCCGTCCGGGGCAAAACCGGTCAGCGTCGTGCTTCGCGTGCCGAAGAAAAACGCCGCGGCGATCCTTTCCGACGCCTTTGCCCTGACGGACGGCGCGGACGCCGTTTGCCTCATGTTGGCAAATCCGGACAAAGCGCCCGGTCCCGATCTGCTCCGCGACCTGTCGGACGTACTGCTCGGGATGGAGAACGAGCCCGAGGTTTTCGTCCGCGCGCCGCGCGGATCGGTGATCCTGCCGCCGTTTGACGAGCCCGTTTCCGGGATCGGCAAGGAAAGAAAACGTCTCTCCCGTACTGTGGCGGAGGATGCCGAAACCGTCGGCTCCGCCGCGTTTGCGTCGTTTTCTCTCGCCGCCTGCGAATGCGAAAACGCCGCTGCGGCGGATTTCGATCTCGAATCGTATCTCTCAAAGGCGGACGAGAGTTTTTCAAGTTCTCTGCTAAGACTCATCGACGAGCGGGGGATGACCGACGTTGAGTGCTACAAACGCGCAAACGTCGACAGACGTCATTTTTCGAAGATAAGGAGCGACGCCGCCTACCGGCCGAGCAAACAGACGGCCTGCGCCTTTGCCGTCGCTCTTCGCCTCAGCGCGCCGGAAACGGACGCTTTCTTAAAAAGGGCCGGCTTTGCACTTTCCGACTCGGCGAAATTTGACCTTATCGTTTCATATTACATAAAGCGCGGGGTTTACGACGTAAACGTGATCAACCTCGCGTTGTACTCATACGATCAACCGCTTCTCGGAGCGAAATGAAAGGATTGACGAAATGAAACTCACCTATCTCGGAACCGCGGCCGCAGAGGCGGTACCAGGACTGTTCTGCGAATGCTCATTCTGTGAAAACGCGCGCCGGACCGGCGGCAGGGAGCTCCGCCGGAGGAGCGGCGCGCTTATCGACGACCGGCTTCTCATTGATTTTTCGGCCGACACCTCCCTTTCGATGCTCTCGGTCGGAAAACGGCTTTCTGACGTACGCGACGTAATAATCACCCATTCGCACGACGATCACTTCGTCCCCTCGGAAATCGGATACCGCCGCTCTCCCGCGTACTGCATCCTTCCGGAAGACCGCCCGCCTCTCCGCATTTTCGGCAATCACGCGGTCACCTCGGAGCTTTTCAGGCGGTTCGGCGAAGGCGATGACGCGATACAGAAACACGGGCTCGACGTAAAATACGTCCCTCCGTTCGTTCCGTTTGAGGCCGGCGACTTTACCGTGACGCCGCTTCCCGTGATACATCACGAGCCGGAGGACTCCTATATCTACCTTATCGAAAAAGGCGGCGTGCGGCTGCTTTACGCGCACGACACCGGCGTATTTGAGCAGAACGTTTTCGATTTTCTCAAGGGCGTGAGGCTCGACATAGTCTCCCTCGACTGCACGATGGGCTATCTGCTGACAAACCGCGGGCACATGGGGTTCTCCGGAAATCTGATAGTCAGGGAAAAATTCCTCGAAAACGGCACGGCCGACCCGGATACCGTCTTTATAAGCAATCATTTCAGCCACAACGGCCTCCGCTCGCCGGACGGCCACTGGACCTGGGAATACTTTACAGAAATGGCAAAGCCCCACGGATTTATAATGAGCTACGACGGCATGACGGTGGAGAGATAGAAAGAAACAACCGGTTTCAAATGTCGCCCGGCGGGCGACCACAAGACCTTTTCAGGGTGATATAATATGACCGTGCCACGG
>JAFTDQ010000022.1 GCA_017454075.1 Clostridia bacterium | reverse complement strand
TATTGCGCTTCATGAATGTTAGCCCCGACCGATGTGCCCGACCTCAAAAGCTGATCTCTGATGGAAGATTCAATATTTCTCGTTTTGAGTTCTCTGCATAACAGTACTACTTTTTTTGCGAATTCTTTTGAATCGGTCAATAGTTTGTTTTCCGGCATAAACTATCATCCTTTATTTAAGTTAAAATGATAAATGATCAATGATGATTTCGCCTACGGCGAAAATTATGAGTTCGGCGTTCGCCGAACATTATGATATGATCGCCCGCCGCACCAAATGTTGCCGAAGGCAACTCATAATTGCGCGAAGCGCATCATAATTCATCATTCGCCGTCAGGCGATCATAATTGCCGCTTTGCGGCTCACTCCCACTCCACCGTAGCCGGCGGTTTGCTCGTAATATCGTATACAACGCGCGAGACGTTTCCGACCTCACCGGTAATTCTGCCGGAAACCTTTGAAAGGAGATCGAAGGGCAGCCGGTCCCAGTCGGCCGTCATAAAATCGTCGGTCGAGACGGCTCTCAAAGCCACAGTGTAGCCGTAAGTGCGGGAATCGCCCATCACTCCGACCGTTTTCGTGTCGGTAATAACGGCGAAATACTGGCTGACCTGCCTCTCAAGCCCTGCTTTGACTATCTCGTCACGGAATATGGCGTCGGCTTCCCTCAGGATATCGAGCTTTTCCTCGGTTACCTCGCCGATACATCTGATGGCAAGACCGGGCCCCGGAAAGGGCTGGCGCCATACGAGGTCGTACGGGATACCGAGCTCTATGCCGACCCTTCTGACCTCGTCCTTGAAGAGCGTGCGGAGCGGCTCTATTATCTCGTCGAAATCAACGACCGACGGGATACCGCCTACGTTGTGATGGCTTTTTATCGTCGCGGATTTTCCGGCGCCGCTTTCCACTACGTCCGGGTAAATCGTTCCCTGAACGAGCGCCGCGACGTGGCCGATCTTTTTTGCCTCGTCTTCAAAGACCCTTATAAACTGTTCTCCGATTATCCGGCGCTTTTTCTCGGGGTCAGTCACTCCGGAAAGCGCGCCGAGAAACCGGTCTTTTGCGTTCACCCTTATGAGATTCATGTTGAAACGTTCGCGGAAAGTCCTTTCCACGACGTCTCCCTCGTCTTTGCGGAGAAGTCCGTGATCAACAAATACGCAAACGAGATTTTCGCCTATCGCCCTGCTTAAGAGAACGGCGGCTACCGAGCTGTCAACTCCGCCCGAAAGGGCGCAGAGGACTTTCTTTCCGTCGAGCTCACGACGGTATTTTTCAACGGCGGAGGCCGCGAAATCGTCCATTCTCCAGTCGCCGCGGCAGCCGCATACGCGGAAAACGAAGTTTTTAAGCACCGTGTTTCCGTGTTCGGTGTGAGTGACCTCGGGATGAAACTGTACGCCGTAAAGGCCGAGCTTTTCAGAGGCGTAGGCGGCGACGGGGCATCCGTCGGTTTTCGCTGTGACGGAAAAGCCCTCCGGAAGAGATGTCACGCAGTCCGTATGACTCATCCAGCAGACGCTGTTTTCGGGTATTCCGCTGAAAAGCGCGCTTTCGGATACGAGCGTAAGCTTTGTATTCCCGTATTCGCTGCCCGAGCCGGCAGGCCGTACCGTTCCGCCCTCGAGAAACGCGATAAGCTGGCAGCCGTAGCAGATACCGAGGACCGGGATCCCGAGCCGGAGCACGTTTTTTCCGCATCTCGGCGCGCCGTCGAGATAAACCGAATCGGGGCCGCCCGTGAATATTATTCCCGAATATCCGGAGGATGATATTTCATCCGCCGTTATTCCGTCAAAAGGACGGACCTCAGCGTAAACGCCGAGGTCGCGTATCCTTCTCGCAATAAGAAGATTGTATTGTCCCCCGAAATCGAGGACGAGTATTTTTTCCATGTCAGCCTCAGAGGGAAATATCCGATTCGCCGCGCTCGACTCCTTCGAGCGCGGGCGATATTTTTTCAAGGAAAGCGTCGACCTGTTCCGGGCACCGTCCGATATAGAGAGACGGGTCGAGCAGGGCGTCCATTTCCTCTTTCGTCATCCCGAATTCGGCATGGGCGGCAAGATATTCGGTCAGGCGGCAGGGCTCTCCGTTTTTCATGTCGGAGGTCGCTTTCATTGAGCACTGACGGATGATCTCGTGAAGAGTCTGCCTGTTTCCCCCGCGTTTTACCGCCTCCATCATGAGATTTTCGGTCGCTATGAACGGGAGGTATCCGCGGAGCGTCGAATCGATTACCTTTTCGTTTACGACGAGTCCGTCCGTCACGTTCTGCGAGAGACGGAGCACCGCGTCGGCGCAGAGGAAGCCCTCCGGCATGGAAATGCGGCGGTTCGCGGAATCGTCGAGCGTGCGTTCGAGCCACTGTACCGAGCCCGTGACGGCCGCGTTTGCCGCGTCGGTAATGAGATATCTCGCAAGCGAGCAGATCCGCTCGCTTCTCATCGGATTGCGTTTGTACGCCATGGCGGACGAGCCGATCTGTCCCTTTTCAAACGGCTCCTCGAGCTGCCTGTCGTGCTGAAGAAGACGTATATCGTTCGCCATTTTGCAGCAGCTCTGGGCGATCGATGACAGGCAGTTGAGAATCCTCGAATCGAGCTTTCTCGGATAGGTCTGTCCGCAAACCGCAAAGCGGTCTTCGAATCCGAAATCCGCGGCGATGAGACGGTTCATTTCGTCGATCTTTCCGGTGTCCCCCGCAAAGAGATCGACAAACGACGCTTCGGTGCCCGTCGTGCCCCGGCAGCCGAGAAATTTGATCTGGGAAAGAACGAAATCCGTCTCCTCAAGGTCGGTATAAAGATCCTGGATCCAGAGTGTGGCGCGCTTTCCGACCGTGACCGGCTGAGCCGGCTGGTAATGGGTATACCCGAGAGTCGGCGTCGCCCGGTACTTACGGGCGAAATCCGCAAGGTTTTTTATCAGGGAAAGGAGCTCTTTTCTGATATATCTGAGTCCGTCGCGGTAAATGATGAGATCCGCGTTGTCCGTGACGTAGCAGCTCGTCGCGCCGAGGTGTATGATCCCGGCGGCGGATGGCGCCGCCTTGCCGTATGCGTAAACGTGCGCCATCACGTCGTGACGGACTTCTTTTTCGCGTTCGGCAACGAGATCGAAATCGATATCCGCGACGTGTGCGGAGAGCTCGTTAACCTGTTCTTCCGTTACGGGAAGACCGAGCGCGTGCTCGGCCTTTGCGAGCGATACCCACAGACGCCGCCACGTTTCGGCTCTTTGTCTTGCCGAAAACAGTTTCAGCATATAATCCGACGCGTATCTCGATGACAGGGGGGATTCGTAAATGTCTTTCATTCTCTTATTATTATGCTGTCGCGTTCGGCTCCCACCGAAACGTATTTGATGAAGCATCCGACGGATTCTTCGGTCATTTTCACGTAATTCCGCGCGGCGGCGGGGAGGTCCTCCCAGCGGCGTATCCCGGAAATGTCGCATCCCCATCCGGGAACGGTTTTCACGACCGGTTTTGCGTCGGGACGGTCAGATGGGAAGGGGAAATCTTCCGTTTTTGTGCCGTTAAGCTCGTACGCGGTGCAGACGGGAATCTCTTTCATATAACTGAGCACGTCGAGCTTTGTGAGCGCGAGCTCCGTGGCGCCCTGAACGGTCACCCCGTAGCGGGTGGCAACGAGATCGAGCGGCCCGACGCGGCGCGGTCTTCCGGTCTTCGCGCCGTACTCTCCGCCGGCTTCTCTCAGCCGGTCGGCTTCCGGTCCGAACCATTCGGAAGTGAACGGCCCTTCACCTACGCAGGTCGAGTACGCCTTAACCACGCCGATGACGCGGTCGACCCTGCACGACGTGTAGCCCGAGCCGACTGGGGCGTAAGCGGCCGTCGCGTTAGACGAGGTCGTGTAAGGGTATATCCCCATGTCAAGATCCCTGAGAGCGCCGAGCTGAGCCTCAAAGAGAATCTTTTTGCCCTGTCCGTCAGCCCGGCGGAGAAAGTCTCCGGAGTCTGCGAGGAAAGGAACGATTTTCAAGGCGTAGTTTTCGAGCCACGAGTCGAGCTGCTCTTCCGTGACCGGCTCCGCGCCGTAGACCCGGGTGATCGTCAGGTTTTTCCATTCGAGAAGGTCGGTCAGATGCCGGCGGAGTTTTTCAGGGCTCCTGAGCTCTCCGGCAAGAACCGTTTTTTTCTGATATTTATCGGAATAAAAGGGTGCGATCCCCTGTTTCGTTGAGCCGTATTTCCTGTCGGCGAGACGGTTTTCCTCCAGCTCGTCGAGCAGTCTGTGCCAGGGAAGGAGAAGCGAAGCGCGGTCGCTTATCAGGAGATTTTCGGGGGTTATGTCGACGCCCTTATCTCTCAGCGAGTTTATCTCCCCGATGAGGTTTTCGGGATCGAGCGCGACCCCGTTTCCGAGAACGTTTTTAACCCCGTGACGGAAAACGCCCGAGGGGAGGAGATGCAGCGCGAACTTTCCGTATTCGTTTATTACGGTGTGACCGGCGTTGCCTCCGCCCTGATATCTGACGACGACGTCGTAATCGCGGGTGAGCAGGTCGACCATTCTGCCCTTTCCCTCGTCGCCCCAGTTTATGCCGACTATTGCGCAGACCGACATTGTGTGATCAGTCTCCGTGGCGCTTGAGACGGGACATGACCTCGGCGTAGGCCTCTTCAACGCCGCCGAGATCGCGGCGGAAGCGGTCCTTGTCGAGCTTTTCGTTAGTTTTGGAGTCCCACAGGCGGCATGTGTCGGGGCTGATCTCGTCAGCGAGTATGATCTGTCCGGTCGAGTCCTTGCCGAATTCTATTTTGAAATCAACGAGCTTTATCCCGCATTCGATCCAGAATTCTTTCAGGACGCTGTTAACTTTAAGAGCATACGTTTTTATTTCTTCTATTTCGCTCTCCGTCGCGATGCCGAGGGCGACCGCGTGGGACGAGTTGAGAAGAGGGTCTCCGAGTTCGTCGTTCTTGTAAGAAAACTCGACGGTCGGCTTTTTGAACTCTATCCCCTCGGGCACTCCGTAGTGCTTTGAGAACGAGCCGGCCGATATGTTTCTGACGATGACCTCGAGCGGTATGATCGAGACTTTTTTCACAAGCGTGCGCCGCTCGTCAAGCTCCTCGACGAAATGCGTCGGCACCCCGGCCACCCCGATAACCTGCATGAGATAGTTGCTCATCTGATTGTTTAGGATGCCTTTTCCGGCTATTGTGCCTTTTTTCAGACCGTTGAACGCCGTTGCGTCGTCCTTGTAGTCCACCACGAGCAGATCGGGATCAGACGTCTCGTAGACCTTTTTTGCTTTGCCTTCATAGAGGAGTTTTCCGATTTCCATTGTTTTCACGCCTTTCATTCTCATTGAAAACGTTTGATTATCTTCACAAGCCGCGGAGAGACGAGGGTCGCCGCCGCGAGCTTGACGAGATCGGGGATTAAGTACGGCACGACGCAGAGCAAAAGCGCATGGGGCGCGTCCGTCCCCATCCTGATCGAGAACCACGCCGTGCCGGCCGCGTAGCAGGCGGCGAGCCCGGCGAAGCAGACGAGCGCCTCGGCCGCGGGGCTTTTGCGGTTTGGGAGCATCAGGCGGTAAATCAGCGCCGTGAGAAGAAAACCCGCTATATATCCGCCCGTCGGCCCGGAAAGCGCGCCGATTCCCGCTCCGAAACCCGAGAAAACGGGCAGCCCGACCGCGCCGAGCGCTATATACAGCGCGATCGCGGCCGTTCCTCTGCCGCCGCCGAGGACCTTGAGGATGAGAAACACTCCGAAAGTCTGTGCCGTGAACGGAACGGTGTACGGTACGGTTATCCAGGAGCAGACAGTAAGAAACGCGGCGCCGAGCGCGACGAGCGTCACGCCCGCGGTTTTGTTCCTTATTCCGTCCGCCGTTCCCGTACGACTGTCCGTGCCTGTCATAATGCTGCCGTCCGTTCAAGAAAAATATAAAATATTATATCACATGAGCCGGTTTTTTACAATACCCGCCCGCCGAAAAAGCCGTGAATACACATGAAAACGGGACAAAAAAATCCCCGGGATCGGATGATCCCGGGGTCTGGTGCTCCTGCGGGAATTCGAATCCCGGACACCTTGATTAAAAGTCAAGTGCTCTACCTGCTGAGCTACAGGGGCATTTCAGGCGACGGATATTATACCACGGAAAAACCGGTTTGTCAACAGTCCGCCGCGCAAGAATATGAAGTCGGGCAATTTTTTTGAAAAACAGATCCCTTTCCGGTTCAGGAATCGAAGAACCGTCGGCCGTCGCCTGTCAGCGGTCTCTCAGATCCGGGATATTCAAATATCTCCGGGTTTTCCGCGTTTGCCGAGAGATAGTCGGCGGATCTCCGCGCGTACCATTTTGCCATTCCGAGGTTGTGCATGAGACAGTTGCCGCAGTTTTCGGGAGATGTCCCCGGGACGGTCTCCGCGTCTTCGACGGATCTGAACGCGCGGAGTATCAGGTCGAAAATCTCCTCGGGCTTCCGGTCTCCCTTGAGGATGAGATAAAACCCGGTCAGACAGCCCATAGGGCCCCAGTATATGACCTGATCCTTCCATTCCGGATCGTTTCTCAGATAGGTGGCGATCAGATGCTCGAGAGAGTGCATCGCCGCGACGTCGACGGCCGGCTCGGCGTTCGGTCTCGTGACCCTCACGTCGTAGGTCGTGATCTTACGGTCGCCGAGAACGTCCTCTCTGCTCCTGAAAATCCCGGGGACTATCCTCGTGTGATCGACTGAAAAGCTCGGTATAAGATCCATGTCCGCGTCTCCTTTTATGGTATGAAAAGTGCTGACGATATTTTACCACCAACCCGCGGTTTTTTCAACACAAAACGCCGGGCGGGCGAAAGAAAAACCCGATCTGTCACACGGACAGAACGGGCTTCTCTCATGTATAAGAGCGCCATAATGATACGAATACCATAGAAAGAACGCCAAAATGATACGCGCATTTATATCGCTAAACTGGGATTTGTCAGCATTCAAGTTGAAGATACTTTGACAAAACTCCGTCTTCTTCAAATTCTTCCATAACGACAAAACCGTTCTTTTCCAAAACTCTTATAGAAGCCAAATTATGTGCAAAGGTGAAAGCGCCAATGGTTTTGACATGGTATCGGGCGCAAATATTCTGAATAAACTTTTTTACAGCCGTAGTAGCTACGCCCTTAGACCAGTATTCTGGCTCAAAAATGCAGAAGCTGAGCATACAGTTCGGATTATCGTCCATATCAATGCAATAGCACCAAACATCTCCAACATATTTCCCGTCGGCGTACACCGTCTGACCAAAGCTTTCTGCATTTGGTAGCAGTGTTTGTTCGTAATCCTGCAATGCTTCTTCAACGGTTTTTGCCTTTTGGGGTAAAACCTGCTTGATTTCCGACCTGTTTGCCTTTTTAAAATATGTTCTAACCGAATCAGCAGTCCTGTTTCCTAATGTTACAATCATTTGTTATACTCCGATAAATCCCGATTTGTTGAATTCTCGCATTTTTGTTTTGCCGTTCTGCAGGAGGCAACCAGCATTACGCGGATTGAAGTGCATTGATCGTTTAGCGTTTTATATGTTGATTCATCAATATAGTTTGTACGGTAAAGAAGCTCAAGCCAATATCCCGTTTCGCTTGCTTCTTTGAGAGCAATCTCAAGTTTTGAGATAAAATCTTTTTTGCCTTGCGCATAGTTAGCTTCGTAGATATTTGCGCCGATCGACGTGCCGCTTCTTCCAATTTGATTGGAGATAACCGTTTCATGCTTTGCTTTAAGGTCTTTTACGAGGTTTATGATCTGAACGGAGAAAGACATGGATAGATCGCGAAGTTTTGATTCTGACATTGCTTTTACTCCTTGCTTTTTTTAGTGATGTTTGCCGCTCTGCGGCAAGTGATGTATTTGCGTACGGCAAAAGTGATGTTGCTCCCGGTGGTCGCAGTGATGTGATGTGTTCCTTTTCACGCGCGAAGCGCGCATCATTTGGCGAAGCCAAACATCACGCACGAAGTGCGCATCACGTTCCGCAATACGGAACACATCATTCAAAGAAACCGAATTTGTCTGGTAGACAAATTCGGTTTCTTTGTTGGCTGCGGAAGAAGGATTTGAACCCTCACAAACAGAGTCAGAGTCTGCCGTGCTGCCGTTACACAATTCCGCATTGCGTCCGCAATTATACCACGCCGCGGCGGTTTTGTCAAGAACTTTTTTTGACCCGGCAAATGTTTTGCCGGACGGTCCCGCGGCTCTTGAAAAAAACTTCAGTTTGTTGTATAATCTCAATCCGTAAATCGGAGGCGTCATGGACTATCTTCTGCTTGTCGCGCTCGTACTGCTTCAGTCCGGGCTGGGTATCTGCGTAAAACCGTTCAATATCAAAACCGAGAATGAAAAAAGACCGACTCTCTGGTATCTGCTTTTCATGTCGGGAGCTTCGCTTATCGTCTCGCTCGCCTTCTGCGGGTTCAGACCGGAGTTTCATTCCGGGACCGTCATAATGGCGGCGGCCTTTGCCGTTCTGTTCGAATCGACCATAATTCTCGAGGTCCTCGCGATGAGGCACGGTCCTCTGTCGCTCACCTCGCTCATGGTTTCCTATTCGCTTTTTATTCCGACTCTGTACGGCATCATATTTCTGAAAGAGAAAATCACGGCGTTTCTGATCATCGGCGTCGTACTTCTCGCCGCCTCGATCGCTTTTATATCACTGAAAAAGAATGGCGGGGAGAGGTCCGCCTCGTTAAAATGGGGAGTTTATGCGACGGTCATGCTCGTCTGCAACGGCGTGCTCGGCGTGGTTCAGAAAAAACATCAGATAGACTTCCCCGGTCTTTATCAGAAGGAATTCGTCGCCTATTCGATGATGTTCGTTCTCGCGATGACGGTCGTCCTGCTGCTCGTTACGCGTTCTAAGCCTACGAAGGTCATCCTGTCGGCGGGAGGAAAGTTCGCCGCTCCGGCAGGGGCGATGTGCGGACTGCTCAATATGCTTGTGCTGTATCTTGCGGCAAGGATTCCGGCGTCGCTAATGTACCCGTTCGTCTCCGCGGGGGTGATCGTCGTCTCGACCCTCGCCGCGGTGCTGCTTTACCGTGAAAAGCTGACGCGGAACGAGCTTATCGGGCTGATAATCGGGGCAGTGAGCGTCGTGTTCCTGTGTCTGTGAAAAAACGGGCCGCTGCCCGTTTTTTTATCCCATTGAAAGAGGAATCCGGTTTTTTTTTGCGTATATTACAATGACAGGAGAACGAAATGAACGTAAAAGAACGCATCGACGAGTACGAAAAAGAATATCTCTCCCCGTTTGCCTGCCATACGGCGGACTCTAAAGGGCGCGACCGTGAGATCTCGCCCGATTTTCTGCGCGGAGAATTCCAGCGCGACCGTGACAGGATAATTCACTGCAAGTCCTTCCGTCGGCTGATGCACAAGACTCAGGTCTTTCTTTCCCCGGAACACGATCATTACCGCACGCGCCTTACCCACACGCTCGAGGTGTGCCAGATAGGCAGAACGATAGCCCGTGCCCTTCGGCTGAACGAGGACCTGATCGAGGCCTCGGCGCTCGGACACGACCTCGGCCACACCCCGTTCGGTCACGCCGGGGAGCGGGTGCTCAGACGCTGCTACGATCCGGATTTCGCTCATTACGAGCAGAGCATCAGGGTCGTCGAGATCCTCGAGGATCTCAATCTCACGTGGGAGGTCCGCGACGCTATAAGACATCATACCCACGGCGGGGCTTCGACGCTCGAGGGAGACGTTCTTCTCGAAGCGGATCATATAGCGTTTATAAACCACGATATAGACGACGCGATCCGCGCGGGCATCATAACTCAGGAGGAGCTCCCGAGTGAGGCGATACGCCATCTCGGAGAGACTCACGGCGAACGGATCGACACGATGGTACGTTCGATAGTTGAAAACAGCGAGGGCGGGAACAAGATCGTCATGGACGACACCACGCGGGAAATGACGAAAATGCTGTATGATTTCCTGTTCGACCGGGTGTATATCAATTCCGCTGCCAAAACGGAGGAGAGCAAAGCCGAGGCGATGCTCGAACAGCTGTTCCGTCATTTTGAAAAGTATCCCGAAACGATGCCGGCGGAATACACGTCTCGGCTCGACAGGGACGGGGTCGGCAGGACCGTCTGCGACTATATCGCCTGCATGACCGACAGATACGCGACGAATACCTTCCGCCGGCTGTTCGTGCCGGACTCGTGGAGGGGCTGACATGGCTCGCATTCCACAGAACGTCGTAGAAGAGATAAAATACCGCTCGGACATCGTCCGCGTCGTCTCGGAATACGTGGAGCTCAAGCGCGCCGGGCGGAACATGACGGGGCTGTGTCCTTTTCACAGCGAAAAGACCCCGTCCTTCACCGTTTTCCCGGGGACATCGTCGTTCTACTGCTTCGGATGCGGAGCGGCAGGCGACGTGATCACCTTCGTGATGAGGATCGAAAATCTCGATTACGGCGACGCTCTGCGCATGCTCGCGTCAAAGTGCGGCGTCGATATCGTTGACGAGGACAAAAGCGATCCCGATTACGTCCCGCGCGACAGACTTCTTTCCCTGAACAGGGACGCCGCGAGATTTTTCGTCTCGGAGCTGAGAAAATCCCCCTCGGCACAGAAATACGCCGCGGAGCGAAAACTCAGTCCTTCGCTTATCTCGCATTTCGGTATCGGGTACGCTCCGGACGACTGGGGCGTTCTGACGAGGACGATGAAGGCGAAAGGATATACCGACAGGGAGCTCGAACGCGCGTTTCTCTCCGCGAAAGGAAAAAGGGGAGATTACGACATTTTCAGAAACCGTCTGATGTTCCCGATAATCGACAAGGCCGGTTCCGTCATCGGCTTCGGCGGGAGGATACTCACCGACGAAAAGCCGAAATATCTCAACACTACGGAGACTCCGGTTTTCAGCAAGGGCAGACATCTCTTCGCGCTCAATTTCGCGCGGCTCCACTGCGCCGAGGAAATGATCCTCTGCGAGGGATACATGGACGTGGTGTCGCTTCACGGAGCCGGATTTGAAAATGCAGTCGCGACCTGCGGCACCGCCATGACGGAGGATCAGGCGCGGCTGATGAAAAAATATACAAAGCGCGTGCTGATCTCATACGACGCCGACGAGGCGGGGCAGAAAGCCGCGGAAAAGGCCTTCACTCTGCTCGACGAGGTAGGACTCGACGCGAGACTGATCAAGGTGAGGGACGCGAAGGACCCCGACGAATACATAAAGAAATTCGGCGCCGGCGCATTCCGCGATCTGATACGGAACAAGACCGCGTCGCGCTTCGATTTCAAGTTTTCGTCGGTGACTTCAAAGTACGATATTACCACCCCGGACGGTCAGGTTTCGGCTCTGAGGGAGCTCGAGCAGTATATAGCGGGTCTTCCGGGCGCCTCCGAGCGCGACGTTTACATAAGGCAGGTCGCGGCGAAGATGAACGCCTCGGTCACCGGTATTCAGAACGACGTTTCGTCGTTTCTGAGTAAAAAAGCAAAAGGCGAAAAACGCGATCTGAACGAAAACGCGATCCGGGGTACCGCCGGATATCGGGACAGGGTAAATCCCGAGAGGATCGAAAATCTCGCGGCGGCCACCGCCGAGGAGGCCATCCTCGGGATACTCACGATTTTTCCCGAAAATATCCCGTCCGTGATATCCGGGGAGCTTAAACTCACGACCGACGATTTCGTCACCGGATTCAACAGAAAAATATTCGGTGAAATGGTCAAATACGGCGCGGATTTCGACATCGGGCTGATCGGCGGAGAGCTGACTCCCGACGAAATGTCCCGGCTCGTGTCATATTCCGTCGAAAGACAGCAGCTCACGTCAAACGGGCCCGACGTATTGGCCGAATGCGTAGGGAGACTGAGGGCTCTGAAAAACGAGCCCGGAATGACGGTCGAGGAAATAATCGAAAAAAAGAGGAGAGAAGAAAAAGAAAATGGAAGATGAAAACAGATTTTCGGGACTTGAGAACATCGACGCCGCGAATATAAAAAGACTTGTCGTCAATCTCGGAAAGCGTTCTCACAGGAGGGGCGACGGTCCGGTCACGAACGGCGAGGTCTACGAGGTCCTTCTCAAATCGGGATTCATGTACACCGAAGAGGACGCCGAGGAGGTCAGAAAAGGTCTCGCCGCACGGGGGATCGGCGTGACTGAAGAGGGCGAGGCGATATTCCCCGGCGATCTTCCTGAAAACGAGAACGACGGCATGGGTCCGTCTGCCGAAGACATAAAGAGATACGCGGAAAATCTCTCCCGCCGTGCTCGCCGCGGAAACAGGGACATAAGAGACTCCGAGATTACCGAGATGCTCGGCGGGACGGAATATACGTCCGACGACGTCGAAAAGATCCTCGCCCTGCTTGAAAAGAGGGGAATAAAGGTCGTTTACGGCGCTCCCGATCCGAGACCGGAGACGTCGAAGCATCAGCGCAAAAGCGAGAAAAAAACGACAAAACCGAGCCGTTCCGCGCGCGGCGACGGGGAATTTGACGATTTTGACGACGATATGCTCGACGACGATTACGACGACGACGATTACGGGGATTACGACGACTACGACGACGATCTGTCGGGCAAAAGGCGCCCGAAGCTCGAGCTTATTTCGCTGAACGTCGAGGCGGCTATAAAAGAACTTTCCGAACGCGGATCCCTGACCGGCAAACTTTCGAGCAAAGAGATCTCCGAGGTCATCGGAGACAGCTATAACATAAGTCAGCTGAGCGATATCTGCGACGCGCTCGAAAACTCCGGAATTGAGATAACCGGATACGACGAGCTCGCGCAGGAGGCGATAGACAACGAGCCTTTCTCTGTTAAAGAGATAGAAAAGACGCTCGCCGGCGAGGGCGTGACGGTCGACGACCCCGTGAGACTTTATCTCAAGGACATCGGCTCGATACCCCTTCTCGAAAGCGACAGGGAGCTTTATCTCGCGGAGCGCATGGCGGAGGGCGACAACGAAGCGAAAAAGCAGCTCATCGAGGCGAATCTCCGGCTTGTTGTCAGTATAGCGAAGCGCTACGTCGGGAAGGGTATGTTCTTCCTCGACCTCATTCAGGAGGGCAACCTCGGTCTCATGAAGGCCGTTGACAAATTCGATTTCAGAAAAGGGTACAAACTGTCGACCTACGCGACCTGGTGGATCAGGCAGGCGATAACTCGCGCGATCGCCGATCAGGCGCGCACGATACGCATTCCGGTCCACATGGTCGAGACGCTTCACCGGCTCGCGCGCGCTCAGCGGCAGCTGCTCCAGGAGTACGGGCGCGATCCGACCGAGGAAGAGCTTGCCAAGGAAATGAATCTCTCCGTCGCCAAAATAAGGGAGATCATGAAAGTGTCGCAGGACCCGATTTCGCTTGAAATGCCGGTCGGCGAGGAAGAGGACACCCATCTCGGCGACTTTATCGAGGATGAAAACACCCTCGCTCCCGATACGGCGGCTTCTCAGAAAATGCTTTCGGAACAGATGGACGACATCCTGAGCACCCTTTCCGACAGGGATCGCGCCGTTATCGAGATGAGATACGGTCTGAAAAACGGCAAGCAGCGCACGCTGGAGGAGGTCGGACAGGAGTTCGGCATCACACGCGAGCGCATACGCCAGATCGAGGCAAAGGCGCTCCGGCGTCTGCGCCGTCAGGCGGATCAGAAAAAACTTAAGGATTATCTCGACTGATCCGGTTCCGGACGAGATAATAGTTTACATTTCCGGGGTTGACAAATCGCTCCGGATGATATACAATTATAATATGTTATTGTCACCTACCGATGGAGGACATCAGATGAAGTTGAACAAAAAAATCATCTGCCTGGTACTTGTTTTCGTTTTCATGCTTCCGTTCGTTCTTACGGGATGTTCGGATTCAGGGGACGTTACAACGGGCAGGACGACAAAACCTCTCACCTTCACGCTTTACGGCATAACGGGAGAAGGTACGACCGAAGAGGCGATTAAAGCGGTCGAGGACGCGATGAACGTCTATACCGAGGGAAAATTCAATACCCACATAATTCTCCGCCTGTATCCCGAAAGCGAATACTATAACGTTCTTGAATCAAAGCTTGCCGAGATCCAGAAGAGACTCGCCGACGAAAAGGCGGAGGCTGACCGTAAAAAGAGAGAGGCGGCCGCCGCAAGGTACAACAATGACGGAACGACCGCGGCTCCCGCTGCAGCGCCGGAAACCACGGCGGCTCCCGAGACCGACGCCGATACCTACGTGGAACACGGCGTTGTCAAGTCCGTTTTCCCGGAAGAGAAAAACACCCAGGTCGATATCTTCATGGTCCGCTCGGCCGGGAAGGTCCAGCAGTATTTCGGGAACGGCTGGGTCGCTCCTCTGAACGAACAGCTTTCGGGGAGCTTCAAGGTACTCAATACTTATATCTCGAAACAGCGTCTGTCTCTGCTCTCGCTCGAAGGAAAAGCGCTCGAGGACGGAACGGTTGAAAAGGGATTCGTTTACGGAATACCCAACAACGGCATAGTCGAGGACGACTACACGTATCTTCTCATCAGGAAAGAGATAGCCGACAGATTCTATTATTCGCCGTCAGACGTCGATACTCTCGCCGAGCTCGAATACTTCCTGATCGACGCAGCGAGAGATTATCCCGACTATATCACGCTTTACAACGACCCGGTCATCGGTCTCGATTACGTCACAGACGAGCCGAGCCTGCTCGGCGGAATAGTGACTCAGACGACAAACGCCTTCACCCGTACGGTTCCGCGCGATATTCTGACGATACCCACGTACAGGACGTATCTCCAGTACAGATACGACTGGCGCGCAAAGGATTATACCGTGAACGGGGATTATTATTCCGCTCCTTCGGACGGCAAGACCTTCGCCGCGGCTTTCCTCAGAGGAGATTCGACGCTTCCCGAAGAGTATAAGGACGACTATTACGTCATAAACTATCTCAATCCGATAGCGAGAGCCGACGAGTTCCCCGGGACTGCATTCTGCGTAAGTTCATACGCCAGCAACGTCGACAGATGCATGGAGATCATCTCTTCGCTTCAGACGAACACCGAGTTCCGTGACACTTTCCAGTACGGAGTTAACGGAGTCAACTACGAGATCGACGAGATCACCGGTCTTGTGAAATATCTGAATCACGATTACGTGATGAATCCCGCCGACACCGGCAACATGTTTATAATGACGCCGAACGAGGAGATGAGCGAAAGGGTTCTGTCCCTCGCCGCAAACGGCTGGGAAAAGGCGAAAAAGGAAATGCGCGATGTTATCGTTTCGCCCTACTGCATGTTTGATTACAGGATCATAACCGCCGACAACTACAAGACCACGTCGAGAGTCTGGGCCAAGATGTACAGCGACGCATACGAAGAGGCCAAGAAGGCGGAGAATTTCGATCCGTCCAAGTTCGTATTCGATAAGCCGTATCCCGGAGTATATACTCAGGATATCATAGACAAGCTTGTCGAGGTCGGAGTCGGATATCGCGAAAAGGTCGAGTCCTTCGTTGAATACGTTGACGAGAACGGTGTGACCGTTACGATCTCCGATTACGCGAAAACGTTGCGCAACGAATTCGAAAAAGAAGATATGTACGTTGAGTTCAGCAATATCGACAACACCGACGCCCCGTACACTCAGTACACGACGTGGTACTCCGAGTACGGGATCAAAGAAGAAAACTGACCGATGAGATAACAGCGCGGGCGGCGATGCCGCCCGCGCTTTTGAAAAAATGAGGGTAACGGGAACAGTCTGCGAATTCAATCCCATTCACGGCGGGCATGTCAGGCTTCTTAGTAATATCAGACGCGACGCGGGTGACGGCGTTCTCACCGTGTGCGTAATGAGCGGCAGTTTCGTCCAGCGGGGCGAGCCCGCTGTGCGCGACAAGTTCGTCAGGGCGCGGGCGGCGGTCGGGTGCGGATTCGACCTTGTCCTCGAACTCCCTGCGCCGTGGTCGTTTGCGCCGGCCGAGCTTTTTGCGCGAGGCGCCGTCGCGGTGCTCGACGGACTCGGAGCGGTTGACCGGATGGTCTTCGGGAGCGAATGCGGAGATATAGGTAAAATCAGAGAGTACTGTTCAAACGCCGCGCATCTCGGCAAGGACGATATTCCGGTTTCGACGTCGCATCAGAAGGCGGCCCAAGCGCTTTATCTTGAAAAATACGGCCCCGACGCTTTTTATCCCGTCAGACCGAACGACATTCTCGCGTGCGAATACGTTTCGGCGCTTGAAAGATCGGGATCGGTGATAATTCCCGCGACGTACCGGCGCTCGGGAGGCGGCTCGGCGACCGAAGCGCGGAGGATGCTCCTTTCGGGCGACGACGGTTTTCTGCCGGAGGGGGCGGTGAGCGCTTTTGACGGCTCGGTCGCGCCGGATAAAAACAGATACTCCGCCGTGATCATGCACTCGCTGGCAGCAAGGACGGGCGCGATCGGAAGCGTGCCGGGGCTTTCCGGCGGAGCCGGCGACAGGCTCCTTATCAAAGCCGAAAGCTCGGCGGACTGCGACGAGCTTGTCAGAAATTCGGTTTGCGGCAGATTCTCGGCGGCAAGACTCAGGCGCGGGCTGCTCTGCTGCGCTCTCGGGATCGAATCGGGAGATTATTCAGAAGCGCCCGACAGGGTGCAGCTGCTGGCTGCGGGAGAGCGAGGCAGGGAACTGCTTTCGGCAATAAGGAAATCTTCGAAGATCGAAATAATTACAAGACAGTCGGACGTGACCGGCGCTTCGCGGCGCGCCGACGCGCTGTATTCTCTGATATGCGGACAGCCGTATTCGGAGATGATAAAAAAAGCCCCGTTTATTGCGAAGGAACGCACATGATTATCGAGGTAGCAGAAAGATATTTTGAAATAGAACCGAAATACCCGGGGACTGAGCTGGAGTATTCTTTTTACTCTGCAAAAAAAACGCCGGTCTCTCCCGTGAAGATCGCCGTTGACGACGCCGACGTGCTTTACGGAATGACGCTCGCCGGCCGGGATCCGACCCCCGCCGACGGGGAGATCGTCGCTTTCAGGCAGAAGATCGCTGATCTGATGCCGACCTGCGGCAGATGCCTTGTTCACGGCGGGGCGCTTGAACTGAAAAAAAGCGGAAAATGTATACTTTTCATGGCTGATTCAGGCGTCGGGAAAACGACGCAGCTGATTAATCTGACGCGCGAGTTCCCGTCGGAAACGAGAATAATAAACGGCGACAAGCCGGTTATCGGGCTTAAGGACGGGGTTCCCTACGTCTTCCCGTCGCCATGGAACGGCAAGGAGGGGATAAGGTCTTCTCACGGCGCGCCTCTCGGAATGATCGTTTTTCTCGAACAGGCGGGCTGTGACGAGATATCGGACGTAGCGCACGGCGAAAAAGTCCTCAGGATCTTCCACCAGATATTCGTCGGGGAAAAGATCCGAGATAATTATCTGCGGATCACGCCTTTTATCGACATGCTCGACAGCGTACCCGCCGTGATACTCCGCAATCGGGGAGGACGCGAGTCCGCCCGGCTTCTCAGAGAGTACGCGGACAGGATTTTGGGAACGGAGGACGTAAAATGAAAGTGCGGACGGCTGACGGAGTTTTTCTCATGAAGGCGGCGGGCGAACTGCTTCTCGTGAGCGAAGGGAGAGAGCCGGTTCATCCATCCCGCGCCGCGCTGCTTATCGGCGGTCCCGGCTTCGCCGGTAAAATCGAGACGGGAGTTGACACGGAATCTCTCTCCCCGGACGAGCAGGAAACCGTTAACGACCTTCTTGAACTCGGGTATCTTGTAAGGATGAATTGTCAAGTGAAGAGCAACAAATTCTGAATAGAAGAATCAAATAAATCGACTGGTTTTCTAAAACCGAGGACCTTTTTAGGCCTGGCGTTAATCAACGCCAGGTTTTTATTTAGCGTATGCGGACTAACGCGGG
>JAFTDQ010000021.1 GCA_017454075.1 Clostridia bacterium | reverse complement strand
CGTTGCCCTATCCTCCGCCGCGGCAAAAGCACTCAAATTATACCACGCATTCCCAATTTTGAAAAGGAGAACCGTATAATTGAATTCTCTTGCTGGGGGACTATTTAATTATACCAGATAAAGCAATGAAAACATCCGAACGTTCGTTTTTTGCCGTTCTGACCGCGCTCGCGCTCGCCGCCTCGATGCTCGTCAACATGACGGGCTGCGGGATAAGGGTCAGCGCCGCCGACCTCATGGAGGGGATAACCCCGAGCGGAGATCACAGACCGGGGAAAATATCCTCCTCGGACAGCGCCGCCGCGACGGATTTCGGCGTGAAACTGCTAAAGGCCGCGGCGGAAAAAGGCGAAAACACCCTCGTTTCACCGATATCCGTGATCGCCGCCCTCGCCATGACGATGAACGGCGCGAAGGGGCAGACGCTCTCCGAGATGGAGGCCGTCCTCGGCATGACCTCGGAGGAGCTCAACAAGTTCTACCGCGACTACGCCGCCGCAATGCCGCAGGGCGTGAAATGCCGCGTCGATCTCGCAAACTCGCTATGGTTCAGGTCGGACGGGACCTTCACGGCGGACCGCGATTTCCTTCAGACAAACGCGGATTATTTCGGCGCCTCGATATACGCCGCGCCCTTTGACGGCACGACGCTCAGGGACGTCAACGCGTGGGTGAAGGGCAAGACGAAGGGCATGATACCTGAGATCCTCGACGATATAAACCCGCTTTCCGTCATGTATCTCATAAACGCCCTCGCCTTCGAGGCGGAATGGGCGGTGATATATCAGGAGACCGCCGTCAGTCAGGGTAAATTCACGCTCGAGAACGGTTCAAAGCGCACGGTGGATTTCATGAATTCACACGAACATAATTATCTCGACGGCGGGAACGCGAGCGGATTCATAAAATACTACGCCGGGCAGAAGTGCGCCTTCGCCGCGCTTTTGCCGGACGAGGGAGTGTCGCTCGACGAATACGTCGCCTCGCTGAGCGGCGAAAAGCTCGCGGGGATCCTCGCGAACGCGAGCAGCGAGCAGGTGATCGTATCTATGCCGAAGTTCGAGACCGAATACGGCGTTGAGCTTTCGGGAGCGCTCCGTTCCCTCGGTATGACGGCGGCGTTCGACATGGACTCGGCCGATTTCAGCGGGATAGGTAAGAGCGCCTTCGGCAACATCTATATAGGCGAGGTCATACACAAGACTTTTATATCCGTCAACGAAAAAGGGACGAGAGCCGGCGCCGCGACGCTTATCGACATGAGGGCAGGGGCGGCGGCACCGACTGAGGAGCCGAAGAGGGTCATCCTCGACAGGCCGTTCGTCTATATGCTCATCGACTGCGAAAACAATCTTCCGTTCTTCATCGGAACGATGTACGACGTGGGAAAATGAGAAAAACGGTTTGTAAGCTCGTTTTGCTCTTGTCGGTTATGCTCCTGTTCGGGTGCTCGAAGCCGGCGGTCCATCCCGACGGGATAATGCCGGACGATGTTTTCGGGCTTGATTACTGGATTTACTGCGACGTGACCGGCGAAAGCTTCGGCGGATTCAGAAAACTCGAATCCTGGGGCATCACCGACTATATTAACGGAAAATATTACACGCCGGATGAGGCCGGATTGCTGAAGCTTCCGGACGGGGAATACGTGTCGTACGGCGTATCGGAATGGCCTGACTTTTCCGACGGAAGAAAATACGTCACTTCTATTTTTATAAATGACAGTGATGTAATGATTTTCGGATTGACCGGTGACAGCACTACCGAGGAAATATCCGCGGTTCTGGAATCAAAGGGGTTTACAAAGTCCGAGTATGTTAATAACGGCCGGGGTTACGTCTCTCCGGATAAGGGATGGAAAATCTATTTTGACGAAACGGATTCAACGATCAGAATATATGCGATAACCCCGTCCGGGGGCCATCTTATCTTTTGATATTCAAAGATATGGAATCCTCTCGTGGGTCATTGAGAAAGAAAAAGAAAAGGGAAAAGCTATGAATAACATGGTTAAAAAAGCAGTTTCTGCGCTCGTCGCGCTCGTGACGGTCGTCTCGGCGTTCGGATGCATGAAAGAGCCGGGACCGAAAAACATAATGGACAGCATAGTCCCGAGGCCGATCACCCGGGCGGTCTCCGCACCGACGAACGGCAGCGTAACGGACTTTTCGGTCAGACTGTTCCGCGCGGCGGCAGGGCAGGGGAAGAACACTCTTATCTCTCCTCTCTCGGTCGCGTTCGCCCTCTCGATGACGGCAAACGGCGCGGAAGGACAGACGCTCAGCGAGATGGAAAGCGTCCTCGGGATGGATATCGACGGACTGAACCTGTATCTCCACGATTACATGAAGTCCCTTCCGCGAGGCGAAAAATATAAGCTCGACGCGGCAAACTCCATATGGTTCACGGACGAGGAGTCCTTCACGGTGTCGGACGATTTTCTTCAGCTTAACGCAGATTATTACGGCGCGGATATTTATCGCGTGCCGTTTGACGATAAGACGGCCGGCGATATAAACGGATGGGTAAACGAGAAGACAGACGGGATGATTAAGGAGATCATCGACAGGATCCCCGGGGGGGCCGTCATGTATCTGATAAACGCTCTCGCTTTCGACGCGGAATGGGAAACGATATACAACGAATATCAGGTCCGCGAGGGAGACTTCACGCCCGAGGGCGGCGCGAAAAAGGCGGTAGAGTTCATGAATTCACAGGAGAACGCTTACCTCGAGGATGAAAAAGCGACGGGATTTGTCAAATACTATGCCGGGCGCAAATACGCCTTCGTCGCCCTGCTGCCGAATAGCGGCGTGACCCTTTCCGACTACGTCGCGACTCTTGACGGCGAAAAGCTCAACGGTATGCTTTCGAGCCCTTCCCACGAAAAAGTGATCACATCCATCCCGAAATTCACGCTTGAATACGATACCGAAATGTCGAAGGTACTGTCCGGTCTCGGTATGCCGACCGCTTTCGATCCACTCAAAGCCGGTTTCGGCGGGATCGGAACGTCGGAAAACGGCAATCTGTTTATAAGCAGGGTCCTTCACAAGACGTTTATAGCGCTTGACGAGCGCGGGACGAAGGCCGGCGCCGCCACCGCGGTTGAAATAAAATACGGCGGCTTGTTCGATCCGAACGAGGCGAAGCGCGTGATTCTCGACCGCCCGTTCCTCTATATGCTTGTTGACTGCGAGCACAACGTGCCCTTCTTCATCGGGACGATGTACGACGTGGAGAAATAATCTTGCCTCGCCCTCCGGGATAGGCGTGAACCCCAAAGCTCGCTCTGCTCGCTTTGAGGACCCCGCCACGGTGGCGAGCATAGCGAGCCGGAGAGGGCTATGCTAACGATATTTCGCTTTCTTAAAATCAAAACTGAACTATACCTTGCCTTCCCCCGCTGTGGGATAGGCGTGAACCCCAAAGCTCGCTCTGCTCGCTTTGAGGACCCCGCCACGGTG
>JAFTDQ010000020.1 GCA_017454075.1 Clostridia bacterium | reverse complement strand
CCCCCGGCACGCTTTCGCCTCGCCAGCGCTTCCTTTCCCCGGCCGTCTCACGGCCGCTTTCCGCGCAAGCCCATGAATTATACTCACCTGACCCCGGTTTGTCAAGGACTTTTTTTATCTCTTTTAAAAATATTTTGCGGAACGGAATTCCCGCGCCGCAAAATATCAGCGATATTTCGTCACAAGTACCCGGTATCCGATCGGATTAAGTATATCCGGGGGACTTTCTGCGATTCCGATTCTGCGGTCGGATATCAATTCATCTCAGCTTTTTGAAACCGGATTACGTTCCAGGAATGTTTTTTGAGCTTCGAGATCGCCCCGTTACATACGGAAGCAGTCGATCCGCCGAAGTGTGGAACAACGTTTTCCCGGTCTCCGGCGGTGTTGACCGCTTTCAGATCGTCGTTCTCAAGCACAATATGCTCCGTCGGAACAAGACCATCAAGGCCTGAAATATCGATCTCAAGATCAACGTCTTCGTCAAGCGATCTGTTCACGGCGAATACCGTGAGACACCCGTCATCCCCGAGTACAGCCGCCGATTCCACGAAGGGGACGCCGCGCCTTTTTTTCGAATCGTAAGTCGGGGATTCGATCACCGGATCAAGGACCGTTCCCCTTCCCATACATGAAACGTGCATGAACGGCCAGAAAATCGTCTGAGCCCAGGCGGCACCGCCGTTTTCGGTCATAATCGGAGCAATAACGTTTACAAGCTGGGCAAGACATGCGATCTTTACCCTGTCGCAATGCCTGAGCAAAGTAATGAGCAGACAACCGACGACCAGCGCGTCCTCAAAAGTGTATACGTCCTCAACAATCGGCGGAGCGACCCCCCACGGGACGATCTTTTTGTCGTTTTCCTTGCTGTGAAACCACACGTTCCACTCGTCAAACGAAAGAAACATCGTTTTCTTTGACCTTTTTACGGTCTTAACGTAATCGCATACGGAAATAACGGACTTAATGAAATCGTCCATTTCGAGAGAACATGCAAGGAAGGAAGCCGTGTCGTTCTCTCTGTTACCGAAATATTCATGAAGCGAGATGTAATCGACGTAGTCGTAGGTATGTTTCAGGACGGTCGCCTCCCATTCGCCGAATGTGCTCATGGCCGGTCCGCTGCTCCCGCATGCGACGAGCCCGATCGTTGGATCGGTCATTTTCATCATTTTTGCCGCTTCGCAGGCGATCCTTCCGTATTCGTCTGCGGTCTTTGCGCCTATCTGCCACGGCCCGTCCATTTCATTTCCGAGGCACCACGTTTTTATACCGAAGGGTTTTTCAAATCCGTTTTTCCTTCGAAGGTCGCTGTAATACGTTCCTCCCTCGATATTGCAGTATTCGACAAGATTCGCGGCGTCCTGCGGGCCGCGCGTGCCGAGATTTACGGCCATCATAACCTCGGCTCCCGCGCGTCTTGCCCATTCCTGAAACTCGTCTATCCCGACCTCGTTTGTTTCAACGGATTTCCAGGCGAGCTCTGCCCGGCGCGGCCGAAGCGCCCTTTCGCCGATGCCGTCCTCCCATATGTATCCCGAAACAAAGTTGCCGCCCGGATACCTCACGAGAGGAACGTTAAGCTTTCTGACGAGGCCGAGCACGTCTGTCCGGAATCCCATGTCGTCGGCCGTAGGGTGTCCCGGTTCGTAAATGCCTCCGTATACCGCCCGGCCGATGTGCTCGATAAAAGACCCGAACAGTCTTTCGTCTGTCCTTCCAATTATGTAATCACCGTTGATTTTCAACAAAGCCTTCATGTCTCTCCCCCAAATCGGAAAATGAACAGCATAAGCAGTAAAACCGCGCGCCGTTGAGGCGCGCGGAAAATATCAGTCGCAGTTTTCCCAGTTGTGGAATACCGCCTGTACGTCGTCGTTGTCTTCAAGTTTTTCGAGAAGGAGACCCATATTTTTGATGTCCTCTTCATCGGTAAGGGTGATGTAGTTTGAAGGGATCATATCGCGGTCGGCTGATACGACGGGATAACCCTTCCCTTCAAGGTCGGCTCTTATGCCGCCCATATCGTCGACCTCGGTGTAGATCTCAAAGCAGTCCTCATCCCGCGAAAGGTCAAGCGCGCCGGCCTCGAGCGCGTCCATCATGAGCGTGTCCTCGTCAACGTCGCCGTCCTCATTGTCGACTACTATAACGCCCTTTTCCGTGAAAAGATAACCGACGCAGCCGGTCTGACCCATATTGCCTCCGTACTTGTCAAAGAAATGTCTGACCTCGGCGGCTGTGCGGTTGCGGTTGTCAGTTGCGGTCTCGACTATCACCGCCACTCCCGACGGGCCGTAGCCCTCGTATGATATTTCTTCGTAAGAGGCGCTGTCGGCTGACGACGCCTTTTTTATGGTGCGTTCGATATTGTCGTTCGGAACGTT
>JAFTDQ010000019.1 GCA_017454075.1 Clostridia bacterium | reverse complement strand
GTGCGCCTGCTTCGCTTGTTATGGTTTGTTATCGATTTGCGCTTTCTTTTTCCACCTCATCCGGCCGGCTTCGCCGCCCACCTTCTCCTCAGGGAGAAGGCTTTCAGAAGTCAACTTGCGCCGACAGCTCCCGACCGGGTTCCCGGAAACGAACGCAGTGAGTTTTCGGGGTTTCGTTCACGCGAGGGGGAGCCGGGAGTCAGCGCCGCCGCGTCCACTTGCTCAGACTCTGTTTTTGTGGTATAATTATACATACGACGGAACAGGAGGGCTCGGTCTTGAATTACAGTGAAGAAGTCAGGAAATTCTATGCCGGTGAATCGTTTTCCGCATACAGATTTCTCGGATGTCACCGTGCGGAGCAGGGATTTGTGTTCCGTCTGTGGGCGCCGAACGCGGTTAAGGTCGGGCTCAGCGGCGATTTCAGCGGCTGGACGCCTCTTGACATGTCGAGAAACGAGGGTATCTGGGAACTTACCGTTCCCGGCGCCCGGGAGTTCGACTGCTATAAATACGTCATTCTCGGGCAAGACGGCGAGATACGTGAAAAATGCGATCCCTACGCCTTTCACTCCGAAACGCGGCCCGCAACAGCTTCAAAAGTATACGATATCGGCGGTTTCGAGTGGCATGACGGCGGATATTTTTCGCGCCTTGAAGGGACAGACCCCTATTCCTCTCCCCTGAACATTTACGAAGTCCATCTCGGATCGTGGAAAACCTACCCCGACGGGAGCCCGTTTGATTATTCAAAGCTCGCTTCCGAGCTTGTCGGTTACGTTTCGGAAATGGGTTATACCCATATTGAGCTGCTCCCGGTAACCGAGCACCCTCTCGACGACTCATGGGGATATCAGGGGACCGGCTGGTTCGCTCCGACGTCTCGATACGGTCCGCCGAAGGATTTTATGAAATTCGTCGACTCTTGTCACAAGGCGGGCATAGGCGTCATCCTCGACTGGGTCGGCGCTCATTTCCCCAAGGATTCCCACGGGCTTATGCTTTTCGACGGGACTCCGTGCTATGAAAGCGCGGACCCCCTTATGTCGGAACATCCCGAATGGGGGACAAAGATATTCGATTATTCAAGAAACGAGGTACGCTCGTTCCTTTCGTCGTCAGTATGCTTCTGGCTCGACGTCTATCACGCCGACGGTATAAGGGCCGACGCCGTCGCGTCGATGCTGTACCTCGATTACGGCAGAAAACACGGTGAACTCCGGCCGGACACGGACGGAGGAAACGTCAATCTTCACGCCGTTTCGTTTCTGAGACAGATGAACGGGGCCGCGTTTGCCGCCAGGCCGTCCGCGCTTATGATAGCCGAGGAGAGCACGGCTTTTCCCATGATCACAAAACCGGCTTACGACGGCGGCCTCGGTTTCGGATTCAAATGGAACATGGGGTGGATGCACGATACGCTCGATTATATGTCGGCCGACCCCGTTATGCGCGGGGGTATGCACGAAAAACTGACGTTTTCGATGTCATACGCTTTCTCCGAGAACTATATCCTTCCGCTTTCGCACGACGAGGTCGTACACGGCAAAAGGTCGATGATCGGCAGAATGCCGGGGTCGTATGAGGACAAATTCCGTTCTCTGCGGCTCATGTACGCCTATATGTTCGCTCATCCCGGTAAAAAGCTCAGTTTCATGGGGAATGAGTTCGGACAGTTCATCGAGTGGAACTATCACAGAGAACTCGACTGGTTCCTTCTCGGATACGACGAGCACCTTGCGCTTTTCAGATACTGCAGGGAGCTCAATCATTTTTACTTGAACACCCCCGCGCTCTGGGAAAACGATACTGACTGGAGCGGCTTTCACTGGGTAAAGGTCGACGACCGTGAACACAGCGTCGCCGCTTTTACGCGCACCTCCCGGTCGGGGGAAACGATTCTTGCCGTCTTCAATTTCATTCCGGTAAAGGTCGGGGGATACCGGCTCGGGTTTGACGATAATTATTCCTTCAATCCCGTCTTCTCCTCGGACGGCGCGGAAAGGAATGAAACCGCCTCATCCCCGGCTCCTTACGACGGGATGCCTTATTCCGCCGGGTTCGATCTTGAGCCGCTCTCGGCCGTGTTTTATTCGGTGAGCAAGCCCGCCGTCGCTTGTGAGTGCCGGGGATAAAAAGCCGATCCCGGAATCCTCCGGGACCTGATTTCCGTTTGATTTCATGTCTGTCGGGTGTATTGTGACAGGCAAACAATATATATCATCGAATCGAAAGGAAGAAAAATGACGTTACGAAAAAAAGAGTGTATAGCCATGCTTCTCGCAGGCGGGCAGGGAAGCCGTCTATACGTCCTGACCGAAAGCACTGCGAAGCCGGCAGTCCCGTTCGGCGGAAAATACCGGATAATCGACTATTCGCTGTCAAACTGCGTCAACTCAGGCATCGACACGGTCGGGATCCTTACCCAGTATCAGCCGCTGGAACTGAACGACTACATCGGGAACGGTATGCCGTGGGATCTCAACAGAAATTACGGAGGTGTTCATATTCTCCCGCCTTACACCACGTCCGGAGTGAGCAACTGGTTCAAAGGCACGGCGAACGCCATATATCAGAACATCCCGTTCATCGAAAGATACAGCCCGAGTTACGTCGTTGTGCTCTCGGGAGATCACATCTACAAGATGGACTATTCCGAAATGGTCAGATACCATGCTGAAAAGAACGCCGTCTGCACGATAGCCGTGAGAACCGTGCCGCCCGAAGACGCTCCGCGTATGGGCATAATGTGCACTGACGGCGAAGGAGCCATAACGGAATTTGAGGAAAAACCCAGGCACCCCAAAAGCAATCTCGCGTCGATGGGCGTGTACGTATTCAGCTGGGAGACGCTGAGAAAATATCTTATCGAAGACGAAAACGACCCGGAATCCGAAAACGATTTCGGCAAAAACGTCATCCCCGCGCTGCTGAAAAACGGGGAAAAGGTATTTGCCTTCAGATTCGACGGATACTGGCGCGACGTCGGTACTCTTCCGTCTCTCTGGCAGGCAAACATGGACCTGCTCGATCCGGACAGCCCGATTGACAGAAACGCACCGAAGGGGTTCCGCATTTATTCGAGGAACTACGCTCAGCCGTCGACGACCGTTGCGGACGGCGCTGAAATAAGCCACTCCTACATAGCCGAGGGCTGCCTGATCGCCGGGCGCGTTTCGGGATCGGTGGTTTCGATCGGTTCGACGGTAGAGGCCGGGGCTTCGGTGACCGATTCGGTACTTATGCCCGGCGCCGTGATACGCCGCGGCGCATCGGTCCATCACGCGATAATCGGCGAGGATACGGAGATCGGTGAGGACGCTTCGGTCGGAAAGCCGGGAAACGACGTTCTGACCGTCGTGGGACACAGAGAAGAAATCGGTCCGGGGGAGAAAATCGAACCCGGCACCGTAATGTGAGGTAAATGACGTGAGCATCGCGGGAATAATTCTTTCGGGAATATACAGCGACGAGCTTGATCCGATTACAAAAAAGCGTACGGTCGCGTCGCTGCCTTTCGGCGGAAGATACCGCCAGATAGACTTTATCCTCTCGAACATGGTCAACTCGGACATTGTCAACGTCGGGATAATAACAAAATACAACTACAGCTCCCTTATAGATCATCTCGGATCGTGTCAGGACTGGGATCTTAACCGAAAGCTCGGGGGTGTGAAGATCATTCCTCCGTTCGCTTCGGGAGACATCGGCGGATACCGGGGGAAGATCGAGGAGCTCCGCGCTGCGCTTCCGTTTCTGAAAGAGCTCAAATCGGATTACGTCGTCCTTGCGGACACCGATACGTTATGCAACGTAGCCCTCAGACCGGTGATCGAGCGCCACCGCGCCTCGGGCAGGGACCTTACCATCGTGGCGTCGCCGGTCAGGGCTGACGAAACGGACGTTTCTGAACTTGTCTTTGACGCGGAGGAGGGAAATCCGTCCGGTATTTACCTGAATTACAGCGCAAGGAACGGTCAGTTCTCGTCCGACGGATTATACGTTTTCGGGAGAGAGTATCTTATCGACCGGGTCGAGTATTTCGCCGCGAGAGGGTATTATCATCTTGAGAGGGATCTGATACAGCAGGGATTCAATACCGGCGCCCTGTCGGTAGGACTGGACGTTTTCGAAGGCATCGTTCTGAAAAACCGGACGATCCCGGCTTACCTGAAAAATTCGCTTTCTCTGACCGACCGGAAAATCCGGGAAGGGCTTTTCAGACAGGACAGACCCATTTACACGGCGGTAAGAGACGAGATACCCACTTATTACGGTGAGAACAGCGAGGTCAGGGATTCCACGATCGCCGACGGATGCCGTATTTACGGCAATATCGAACGGTCGGTCATATTCCGCGGCGTGAACGTCGAAAAAGGAGCCGTCGTGAAAAACTCGGTGGTCATGGATTCGTGCGTGATACGCACGGGGGCGAGGGTCGAAAATGCCGTTCTCGATAAAAACGTCGAGATCTGCGGAGGCATAACGGTATGCGGCTCTCCCGACGCTCCGGCGATCATCGGAAAAGGAATGAAAGTAAGGGAGTGACATGAAGATAGCTTTTGCGGCGTCGGAAGCGGCGCCGTTCATCAAAACGGGAGGTCTCGCTGACGTCGCAGCCTCTCTTCCGGCGGCTCTGGCCGCGGCGGGACACGAGGTCACGGTTTTCGTGCCGCTTTACGGAGCGATAAAAAACGGCGGGTATTTCAAAGACTTTTCTTTCGCGGGGGAATTCAAAACTCCGCTTGGCTGGCGTAATCAGTACACCGGTCTGTTTATCTGTCAGGACGGAAAAAACAAACCGCGGTTCTGCTTTATCG
>JAFTDQ010000001.1 GCA_017454075.1 Clostridia bacterium | reverse complement strand
TTTTTTCGTTCAGAAAAGCTGTCCGGGAAGCTTCAGTTTTTCCTTCGGCGGAAATCTTTTGTCGAATTCTTCGACGTCCCGCTCGTCGACGTAGTAGCCCTTAGGAGTCTGATACACTCCGGTCACGCCGTCGAGATAACCTTCGATAAGCTCTTTGCAGAGAAAGAACGAGTCGTCCGCCCCTTCGGGCAGATCGTGATAGCGGATACCGAAATGCCGTCCGTAGTCAAACCCGCTCTTTCCGTAGAAGGCGATATTCCCTTCAAACAGGACAGCCCCGTAACCGAGCTTTGCCGCCTCTTCGAGCGAATGATCGAGCAGAAGTTTTCCGTACCCCTTCCGTTTCAGTTCGGGTGTGATACAGATCGGTCCCATCGTCAGAACGGGGAGGATGCCCCCGCCGTCCCTTTCGATCACGGTCTCCATAAACATATTCTGCCCGATGAGCCTTCCGTCCTTTTCCATCACAAAGTCGAGTTTCTTTACGAAAGCAGGATCAGAGCGAAGCACGTGCATAACGTAGTGTTCAAGGCACCCCGGACGGTAAACGTTCCAGAACGACTCCCTAATGAGGTTTTCGACCTCCGCATAGTCTTCCGGTCTTTCCAAACGAATCATAACGTCATTTATATTCATTGTTTATCCTCCTGAAAATTGTTGACTTCAATGCTGAAATAGCGGGAGGTCTTTTCGGCTTTACGCCCGACCTCCCGGTCAGAGCGCTATATCCGATGCCGTGTACTTTTTCAAAAAGCACTCTCCTGAAAATAATATTTATGATCTCGCCCTGCGGCGGCTCATACGTTGTGTTCCTTTATCCAAAGGTCGAGAAAACGCATCTGCTCCTCTGTGTGAAACCAATGTTCGCCGTTTTTCATTACGGTCAGGTCCGCACCGACCCGATCGGCAAATCTCCGGACCGCGTCAAGGGTTTGGAGAGAGTCGTTTTCGCCGTAAAGGATAGAGGCGGGCGCGCTCCACTTCGTCGGGGTTTCTCTGACGAAACGGAGATATTCCCGCGACAGGACGCCGTTTTCCGTATTGATAACTCCCTTTTGTTCAAGCTCTGTTTCCGTCACGCCGGACGACTCCATCATCCCGAGGATGATCGCTTCCATATCGACGACCGGGGAAATAAAATAAGCGCGGTCGACGTACCTGTCAACTTCCGAAACGAACGAGAAATACGCGCCGAGACTGTTCGCTATGAGAACGACGGAGCCGTATTTTTCTTTCATATCTGCAAAATACCCGGAAAACTCCGTGACCGCTTCCATGGGAGTCTCCGCCTTATAGTCAAACCCGAGTACGCGGCGGCGCGGAAAAAGGGTTTTGTAATGCTCCGCCTCGGACGCGGCGCCGCCCATACCGTGAACGTAGACCGCGCATCCAATGTAGTTTTGCGCCCTCTCCCATTCTTCGCGCGTCAGAAGGTTGACGTGACCCTTGCGCGTTTCGCCGAGCTGACGGACGTAAAGGTCGTCGGTGGTCCATTGATACGTGAATCCGAGCTTTTCCTGCACGCGCTTCGACTTGTCGTTGCCGTCGTAGTAGCCGCACCACACGCGCTCGAGTCCGAGGTCAGTAAAGGCGTGGCGCAGCATTTCCCGCGCCGCCTCGGGGATGAGTCCCCTGCCCCAGTACGGAACGCCGATCCAATACCCGAGCTCGTATTCGTCGTCCTTCGCGGCGAGATCGTTGCGGTGAAAGCCTATG
>JAFTDQ010000018.1 GCA_017454075.1 Clostridia bacterium | reverse complement strand
GCCTAAGTATACACCCGAAAAGGTTGATGACTTTAACGGTTTGACGGACGCTCAGATCTACGATAAGGTTCTTGGCGAGTTCTACAATGCTTACAGCTCCGCGAAGAACGAGACCAGCGATGTTGCTAAGAGATTCGCTCTCATGGCGATTGCCGAAGCCAAGCTTATGGAATCAGGCGTCATGCTTCCTATGCAGGCAAACGGCGGTAACTACGCTATCGGCAAAACCGCTCCGTATTCCGCTCCTTACGCACAGTGGGGCAACGACTATGAGAGATATCACAACATCATCGTTGTAACCTCACCCATTAAGAACGACGACAGAAACGCTCTTCGTTCTCTCTGGGCAGAGAAAAAGGGAACCGGCACTTATGAGGCCGAGGCTATCAAGTATCTTGAAGGCAAGGGATATACCCTTCAGCACACGTATTCGTTCGGATATTCTTCCGATCCCGAGACGTACGATACGTTCATGACCTCCAACGCCGCAGACTCCGAGGTTCTTATCAACACTTATGACGGACTCATCGAGTACAACAATGAGGGTACTCTCGTCGGAATGCTTGCCAAGGAATGGGGCGCTTCAGATGACGGTCTGACATGGACGTTCAAACTCCGCGAGGGCGTCAAATGGGTTGACTCCACCGGAGCAGAACTCGGCGAAGTCACGTCCGACGACTTCCTTGCCGGATTCCAGCACATGCTTGACGACCCGGAGGGCGGACTCTCCTGGCTCGTTGAGGGCATCATTGCGAAAGCTTCCGAGTATATCAGCGGAGAGGCTTCCTTTGATGAGGTCGGTGTAAAGGCTCCCGATAAGTATACGGTTGAGTATCATCTCGAGGCTCCCTGCTCGTACTTTGAGACGATGTTCGGTTACTCTGTATTCGCTCCTCTTCTCCGTTCGTATTTCACCTCTCAGGGCGGAACGTTCGGTGACGGCGCGACTGCCGGTACATACGGCACCGACAAGGACCACATCGCTTACTGCGGTCCTTACATCATCACGACTGCTGTCAGCAAGAACAGCTTCGTGTTTACAAAGAATGAGAGCTACTGGAACAAGGATAAGGTTCTCATCGACAAGATCACGTGGGTTTACAACGACGGAACAAACGCAACTCAGGCGTATGACGACTATACTGCCGGCGTTATAGACGCCTGCGGACTTAACTCCGCTGCGCTTAAGAAAGCCCGCGATGACAAAAAGGATGACTACATCTACACAACCGCTACCGATTCCACTTCGTTCCCCGCATTCTTCAACGTTTACAGACGCGGATATGCCAACATGAACGATGAAACCAAGGGCGTTTCCACTCTGAGCGAAGATCAGAAGAAGAACGCGAACCTTGCTATGGCAAGCCACAATTTCCGTCTTGCTCTTGCTATGTCCTTTGACCGCGCTGCTTTTCAGGCGCAGAGTGTCGGCGATGAGCTCAAGTATGTTTCGCTTGTTAATTCCTATACTCCCGGAACGTTCGTTTCGCTTCCGAGCGACGTAACCGTTTCCATCAACGGAACGAACAAGACCTACAAAGCCGGAACGTGGTACGGCCAGATCATGCAGGATCAGATTACTGCCGACGGCTACCCGATGAAGGTATTCGATCCCAGCATGGAAAACGGTGTTGGCAGCTCCAGCGGATTTGACGGCTGGTACAATGTCGAAGAAGCGAGAAAGTATCTTGCAAATGCAATTGAGGATCTTAAGGCGTCCGGTCTCGAGGTTACTACCGAAAAACCGATCGTTCTTGAATATCCTTACCAGGAAGACGGCGATGTTTCCACGGCTCGTGCAAACGTGCTTAAGAGAACTATCGAAGAGTCTCTCCAGGGCCTTGTCAAGATTCAGCTTGTTGCTTTTGAGCAGAGAGTTGACTATCTCTATGCCGGATACTACTTCAAGACCGGTTCTCAGGCAAACTACAACCTCTCCACGCTCAGCGGCTGGGGACCTGACTACGGCGATCCTTCCACCTATCTTGACACTATGATCAAGAACGGCGGTTACATGCTGAAGTGCCTGGGACTTGAGGCATAATAATACCTGAATACCCATAGGGCATTAAACTGATATGTGTTGACCGGGGAAAGAGGGTTACCCCCCTTTCCCCGGACATATATTGAGAGAAGATTATGACAAAATACCTTTTAAAAAGGCTGCTGCACGGCGCGTTCTCGATAGTTATCATGACAACTATCGTGATGATCCTGGTTTATTCGCTTATGAACAGGGATCTGATATTTGCCGCGGACCCGATGTTTACCAAACAGCAGTACAACAAAGCGGAAGTTTATAAGCATACAAAGTGGGAAAGTTACGGATATGAAGACTACGTTCCGTATTCCGATTATCTTACCGAACTCCTACTGAAAGGTGAAATAAACGAAGAAACCCGCGCCGAAGCTTCCAAGGTGGGTCGCACCCCCATGAACGACAATTCAACGGCGGCGAGTTACATCAAATCATTTACCGACTTGTATAAGTCAAAAGGATATACAGTCGTTCGGCTTGATTACGTTGCAAAGGTCAAACAGAAAGCCGAAGTTTTTGCATATAAAGATATCCCCGTACTTGTCCGTGTATGGCATTACTTTACCGGTCTGATCAGGATCGATAACGTTCATTACGTGGAACGTACTTATGGAGTTAAGCTTGAAAACACCGGGATCAGATTCACGTTTTTTGACCCCGCTTATAATACATTAGAGGACGGTACCGTCGTCAAGAAGGTTTTCTCACCGGCTGTTATGGGCCGGGGAACAGAGAACAAATACCTCCTTTACTTTGACGATCAGTTCCCGTTTATTCACCAGAATCTCATTTCGATACACCTCGGCGAATCTTATTCGGTTTCAAGAGGAGTCGACATTTTTGATACGCTTTTCAACAGACAGGATCCGAACAAAAATTTGACGGTGACATTCCCGAGCGGTCTTACCGAAGAGTCCCCGAGAAATATTCATACTGCCACTTATGTTCCTGACTCACAAGGCCTTCTTATAAATCCCGACAGATTCCTTGATGATTACACCGGTGTATCGTACTTTAAAAACAATTTTTCAAAAACCGGCTTTTCGTTTATCATAGGGATTATCTCCGTGATTCTCTCATATCTTGTCGGTGTTCCGCTCGGAATTATCATGTCCCGCAACAAGGACAAAATAGTGGATAAACTCGGTACCATATACATTATTTTCATAATCGCCGTTCCTTCGCTTGCTTATATTTTCATGTTCAAAGCAATAGGCAAAGGGTTCGGACTCCCTATCTCGTTTAACCTTGAACCGTCTAATAAACTTGAATATTATACGATGTTCATCCTTCCGATAATTTCTCTTGCTCTGCCTTCCGTTGCAGGTCTTATGAAATGGCTGAGAAGATACATGATCGATCAGATGAACTCCGATTACGTCAAGTTTGCAAGATCAGGGGGACTTACCGAAAAAGAGATATTCACAAAGCACATCCTTAAGAATGCGGCGATTCCGATTATTCACGGCGTGCCGGGAGCAATTCTCGGTTCGATCACCGGCGCGATCATTACCGAGCGCGTATACCGTGTTCCCGGAGCAGGATATCTTCTTACTGACGCGATAAACAAGTATGACAACGGCGTTATCGTCGGTCTTACGATGTTCTATGCAATTCTTAAAGTCGTTTCGATAATTCTCGGCGACCTCTTGATGTCTATGGTCGACCCGCGTATCTCGTTCACGAATAAAGGGAGGTAAAAATGGATAACCAGGTTAATTCTGAACTCATTGACCTTTCGGAATTCGGTATGACGGATGAAGAACTCTTTGCGCATTTCGAAAATGACAATATAGAAAGCGAACGTATCACCGCTCCTAGATACTCATACTGGAAATCCGTTTTCAGAGTGTTCTTCAGGAAAAAAATCAATATCGTTATATTGGCTCTTTTTGCGGTCGTTGTGCTGTTTACCTACGTTTATCCGATGGTATCTAATTACGACAGACTGGTTAATCAGCTCGACTCTGCGTCAAAGCACCTCGATCCTCCGTCAGCAATCAGTTATTTCGGTTTCCAGCTGAAATATATACTCGGCACAGGTTCGCTCGGTGAACCTACGTTTGACGCCGTATGGAACGGCGCCCGCATATCGCTTTCTCTCGCGTTCGTCTGCGCCGCGATCAATATGACGGTCGGCGTTGTGATAGGCGCCATCTGGGGATTTTCCAAGAAACTCGATATGATAATGATGGAGCTGTACAACATCATCGCGAACGTTCCGTACATCCTCATCATCTCGGTCCTTGTTATGGTCCTTTCTGGTTCTTTCTGGACAATGGTGTTTGCAATGACCATCACCGGGTGGCTGGGTATAGCGTATTTTATCAGAACACAGGTCATTATTATACGTGACAGGGAATATAACCTTGCATCCCGTTGTCTCGGTACTTCCGTTTTCCGCATTGCGCTCAGAAACATTCTCCCCTTTATGACCTCTGTCATTGTCACGCTTCTCGCAACTGAACTTCCGTCATATATCTCTTATGAGGTTTTCCTGTCGTATATCGGCATCGGACTCAAAGATATGTCGCTCGGTCGGCTTATTTATTCCGCTGAGAGCTCGATGCTTATCCCCGGCTGGGCGTTTGAGTTCTGGAGCCCTGTCGCCATATCCGCCATCATCACGATAGTGCTGTACATCGTCGGTCAGAACCTCGGCGACGCGTCCGACCCGAGGACTCATATGTGAGGCTGCCATGGAAGATAAAAAAGTACTTCTTTCGGTAAACGACCTTGAGGTCAAGTTTCACGTGCGAGGACGCGTGCTCACCGCGATCAGGGGAATTTCTCTCGATATTTACGAAAACGAATCGATAGCTATCGTCGGCGAATCCGGTTCCGGGAAATCCGTATTCACCAAGACTTTTGCCGGCATGCTCGATTCAAACGGTTTTATCAGCCGCGGCGATATCATTTTCAACGACGAGGAGCTCATCGAGACGTACGCCTCGAATGATAAGAAGGGCAGAGATATCGTTGAAAAGCTTCGTTCCGAGCTCGATCTTTCGTCCGGACTTGAGGCCGGCGCCGCGACCTGGAAAGCCATCTCCGATCTCGATAACGAACATAAACTCCGCCTTTCGCTCAGCAGCGAGGAAGAAGAGCAGTTCAACAAGCAGATCGAAGATATAAAATTTGCCGGCACCGAGGCCTATAACTATAAACTGACGCTTGATTCCTCCAAGGAAAAGCAGCTTATCCGCGAAACAGAAAACAAGATCGCGGAATATAAAAAGCAGCTCAGGGAAATAGAGCAGAAACGCAAACAGCGCGTTGCAGAGCATCGCGCCGCCTCCGTTTCCGATTCTGAGTATCAGTCACGCTACGCAAGTGAAAAATCCCGTCTCAACGCTTTGTATTCGGAGCAGATCAAGACGCCCGTTACAAATGCACAGTCGGAGAGAAATCTTGTCATCGCCAAGGAAATATACCTTTCGACCGCAAGGATCGGCGGACTGAGGGCTGCCCGTATGCGCCGCAATCTTCTCAAGGCGTGCCGCGAGGCCATGAAGACCGGAGTTGATCTTTTCGATCCCGAGGCAAGAAACAGGGTTTTTGACCCCGTCATTTTCCGCGTGAGATATATTGACGAGACCGAGGAAAAGCTCCACGGCCAGTGCGTGCTCAACCTCGCCAAGATCAAGGAACAGTCCGACTGGACGCAGATAAGAGGAAGCAAAATAGCGACGGTCTTCCAGGACCCCATGACATCGCTCAACCCTATCATCACGATAGGAAAGCAGATCATGTCAGTTATTCTGAAACACCAGAACTGCACTGAGGTCGAGGCGAGAGAACGCGCTCTAACTCTTATGAAAAAGGTCGGTATTCCGAACGCCGAACAGCGCTTTGACGATTATCCGTTCCAGTATTCCGGCGGTATGAGACAGAGGATCGTCATAGCGATTGCACTTTCCTGTCAGCCGAAGATTCTTATCTGTGACGAGCCGACGACCGCGCTCGACGTTACCATTCAGGCGCAGATTCTTCGTCTTCTCAAAAAACTTCAGAAGGAATTCAACTATACCATCGTTTTCATAACCCACGATCTGGGTGTTGTCGCAAACGTTGCCGACCGCGTCGCCGTGCTTTATGCAGGTCAGATCGTCGAGCTCGGGAACGTTGAAGAGGTGTTCTTTGACCCGAGGCACCCGTATACATGGGCGCTGATGTCGTCCATGCCTCAGCTTGCGGAGCGCAACACGGTCCTGTATTCCATAACCGGAACTCCGCCGTCACTCTATAACAAGATAGTCGGCGATCCGTTCGCGCCCCGAAATCCGTACTGTCTTAAGCTTGACACTCTTAAAGAGCCTCCGATGTTCAGGGTCAGCGAGACTCATTACGCAAAGACCTGGCTGCTTGACCCTCGCGCTCCGAAGGTCGATAAGCCCGAGACCATCCAGAACATTCACGAAAAGCTCATAAAGGCGTTCAATATCTGAGGGGATCATTATGTCTGATAAAGAAAACAAAAAATTAGATAATGCCTCCCCGATCAGCGGCAATACTGCAAGGCACATTCCTGAAAAGGGTCCGCTTACCGACGACGGAAAAGAGATCATTCTTTCCCTTAAAAACGTTGATATAACGTTCGGAAAAGGTGATAAAGCCGTCAGAGCCGTTAAAAACGCGTCTTTTGACATTTACAAGGGAGAAACATTCTCGCTTGTCGGCGAATCCGGATCCGGCAAAACAACGATCGGCCGGGCTATCATCAGGGTTAATCCCTGCGCAAACGGAGAGATAGATTACAAGGGCGTCCGTATTTCGGGAAAGATACCTCATTCTCTCGACCGCGAGGTCACGCGAAACATCCAGATGGTTTTCCAGGATCCGGCCGCTTCTCTGAACGAACGCGCTACGGTAGATTATATTGTCTCGGAAGGTCTTTACAATTTCCATCTCTTCAAGGATGAAGCCGACCGCGTTTCCAAGGTCGAGAATATCATCAAAGAGGTCGGACTTCTTCCGGAGCATCTCACGAGATATCCGCACGAGTTTTCGGGCGGTCAGAGACAGAGGATCGGACTCGCGAGAGCCATGGTCATGGAGCCGCAGTTCGTCGTCGCAGACGAGCCGATATCCGCGCTCGACGTTTCCATACGCGCGCAGATTCTCAATCTTCTCAAAAAGTTCCAGAAGGAACAGGACATCACTTATCTTTTCATTGCTCACGATCTTTCGATCGTCCGCTTCATTTCGGACAGGATAGGAGTTATTTATAAGGGCGATATCGTCGAGGTCGCTCCAGCCGAGGAGCTCTTCGACTATCCTCTCCATCCGTACACGCGTTCGCTGATCTCTGCGATACCGATACCCGATCCGCTCCTTGAAAAGAACAAGGTCCTGTTCACGTACGATCCGTCGGTTCACGATTATTCCGAAGAAGGACCGCATATGGAGTGCATCGGACATGATCACTATATATACGGGAACAGCAAGGAAATCGAAGAATACAGGAGCATCAGGGAAAACGGTGTGCCGATTAAATCCGTCAAGATACTTGCCCCGGGAGAGCAGCTTCCGGAGGAAGACGAAATCGACGAGAAGCTTCAGTCGGCGTCCATTCTCGATACTCCCATTCATGATACCGGAAGCGTCTGGTACGCAGTGCTTTCATTCCTCCTTCCGATAATAGGACTCATTGCCGGAGCGATATTCAGAAAGCACAATTACATAAGAAACTTCAAGATGTGCCGTAAGGGCGCTCTGATCGGTCTCGGTGTGATTGCGGCTCTGATTCTGATTTTCGGGCTCGGACTGCTTCTTGCTCTGATTTAGGATCCATCCCCGCGGCCGGAATACGACCGCGGGGATTTTTGAAATCAAATGTCTGCTTTAAACGATATGCGCCCCCGTGGGATCGATAAACAGATCACTCTGGAGGTCTCTCATGAAAATAAAAAACTCAGGCTGGCGTTTCTGATCGGGTTTATTATGCTCGCGGCGGCCGCTTTTGCTTTCGGTATTTATTCGCTCTCATCGAAAAAGCCGGGCTGGACAGAAGTAGATCCATCGGGGATACCCGATGAAATCACCGCGGAATATTCTTTCTTTTATAAACTCGGAGAAACCGATAAGTCGGCTACAAAGGAGTACAGATCTCTGACAGCCGCTTATTCGAGCGCCCTTGCGACGGCATACGCCGCGTTCGATTCCGCCTCCGAGCATGAGGCCGGCGGGAATCTCGCCACGCTGTCAAAGCATCCCAACGAACGGGTGACCGTCATGCCGGAACTGTATCGCGCGCTTGAGGTGATTAACTCCGGAGACGGCCGCAAAAACGAGCTTTTCATGGGACCGGTCTATTACGTATACTGGCAGCTGATGACGTGCCGCGACGACACCGCGGCGGCGTTTTATGATCCGGACGTAAACAGTCAGTTCGGTGATTTCTGCAGCAAGGTTGCCGAGTATTCCGCTCAGCCGGAATCGATAAGGATCGAGCTTTTCGAAGGCAATACGGTTATGCTTTGCGTCTCCGAAGAATATCTCAAATTTGCGGAGGACAACGGCGTCACGGAGCTCCTCGGACTCGGATGGATGAGAAACGCGTTTATGATCGACTGCGTCGCGGATGAACTGATCTCAGCCGGGTGGACAAACGGGATCATATCGGCTTACGACGGATTCAGCCGTTCGCTCGGAGTTGACGGCGAACTGAACTGCGGAGTGTTTTCAAATGACGACGGCGTCGTTTCGTCAGCTGCGGTGCTTCGCTATAACGGAAAAAACTCCCGGGCGACGGTTTCTCTCAGCCCTTTTCCGATTACCGCGATGGATAAGAAAAGGTTTTACGTTTATTCGGACGGAACCGTCAGGGATTCATACGTTTTTTCGGAGATCCTCTTCGGCCTTTCCGGATACGGCCGATACGGTTACGGATACCTTCTTGCGTATAAAGACGGCGCGAGCTGCGCCGGGTTATCGCTTATGCTGAACAGAAGTTTTATACCATACGGCGGAGAGATGGACTCTCCATTGCTTTGGCACGCGCTCGTCAACCGCTCCGATTTTTCCGACGGAGCAGAGTTTATCTACGTCTCGGACAACGTTTATTATACGGAGGTCGACGCGGATATTGTCTGCCCTGATCAGGGGAGCGGTATAAAAAAGAATCTGGTTCTCATAAAATAACAAACAAAATTTTCTTTTACCTGTTGACAAAACGGCGCGGACGTGGTATAATCTTCCAGCAAAAAGAAGAAGAGCTCTGCTCTCACCGTCAGGCGTCGGTCTGCCGGTCCGATAATGATCAGAATGACGAGGCTTCTTTTTTGCGTGGCTTCGTCTTTTTCTTGATCCGCTGCTCATTCATTCGGAGGTGATTTTAATAGCAGTCAAAGGCAATTCCAAGGATATGCCGATTAACGAGGGCATCCTCACTCTGCCGGGATTCAACCGGTCAAAACAGGTCCGTCTCATCGGTCCGGGCGGCGAACAGCTCGGAACGTATACGATCTCGCTTGCCCAAAATCTTGCGTACGACAAAGGTCTCGATCTCGTTCTGATCGCGCCGCAGAACAATCCGCCGGTATGCAAAATACTGGACTACGGAAAGTTCAAATTCGAACGCGACAAAAAAGAGAAAGAAGCCAGAAAAAACCAGCAGGTTTCGGAACTCAAGGAGATCCAGCTTACGGTCAATATCGACACAAACGACTTCAACACCAAAGCAAGGAACGCGAACAGATTTCTTGAAAACGGAGACAGGGTGCGCGTCGTTCTCAGATTCAGAGGCCGACAGCTGTCAAGGACCGAACAGGGAACCGAACTTCTCAAACGCTTTGAAGAAGCGTGTTCCGAAAAAGGGCAGGTGGATAAGCCTCCGGTGCTTGACGGAAGATCGATGACCATGTTCATCGCGCCGATAAAGGCCGTCAAGCAGAAAAAAGCTCCCAAGCCGGTCGAACAGGCCGCTGAGGAAAATACCGCCGAAAAAGTCCCCGATAAGGAGGACTGAAAAGAGCAAGGTGCCGGCACGGTGACGCCGGCGCCGGATGATTATCATGTCACCGGGAAACGAGATAAAAAAATGGGAAAACTCAAATCGCACAGCGCAGCGTCAAAAAGATTCACGCTGACAAAAAGCGGCAAGGTAAAGCTTAATCACACAAACCGCCGTCACAAGCTCGGCCTCAAGGCTCCGAAGCGCAAGAGACAGCTCCGCAGAACGGGCTATATGAGCGAAGCTATGGCTCCGACCTACAGAGCTCTTATCTCCAAGAAGTGAAGAAAGGACGTGTGAACTGAAATGGCAAGAGTTAAAGGTGCGGTGACTACCCGCAGAAGAAGAAATAAGATGCTCAAGCTCGCAAAGGGCTACTGGGGTTCTAAATCAAAGCATTTCAAAATGGCCAAACAGGCCGTAATGAAGAGCGGCAACTACGCGTTCATAGGCAGAAAACAGAGGAAGCGCGATTTCCGCAAACTCTGGATCGCACGTATCAACGCGCAGGCAAAGGTCAACGGAATAAATTATTCTCAGTTCATGCACGGACTGAAGCTCGCCGGTATCGATCTCAACAGAAAAATGCTCGCCGAGCTTGCCGTTTCCGACAAGGAAGCTTTCGCTTCTCTCGCGGAAAAGGCAAAGGCCGCGCTCTGAGAAAAAGCCCGGCCATGCCGGGCTTTTGATTTTCGGGAGGAAACAAAAAGTGATAATAACGTCCCGTACCAATCCGCGCGTTGTCGCCGCGGCTTCACTTAAAGAAAAGAAATACAGAGACGAGACGGGTTGTTTTCTTGTCGACGGAAAAAAACTGTTTGATGAAGCGATCTCATCCCGGGTGGATCTCAGAGACGTTTTCTGCGTCCCTGATCTGGAAAATGAGGTGAGACGCGCGCTGCCCCGCACGGAACCTTTCGTCGTTTCTGAGGATATTCTTGAAAAAATATCTCCGGAAAAATCTCCCGACGGGGTAATCTCTGTCGCCGGACGTATTGACAAACTTCATTTTTTCAATAAAATATATATCAATGAAGATTTCGCGTCCGCGAAGCGTCTCTTTGTCCTGTCCGGCGTACGTGATCCCGGTAATATCGGAACTATAATAAGAACCGCCTCCGCGATGGGAATTGACGAGCTCATACTCTCGTCAGATTGCGCGGATATATATTCGCCGCGCGCCGTTCGCGCTTCGATGGGGGCTTTATTCAGGCAAAAAATTACCTTTGCCGAATCTCTGTGTCAGGCGATTTCGGAAATGAGAAAAGCCGGATTCAGGGTCATGTCCGCGATCCTCGATGAGAGCGCCGTGCGCCTTGATGAATTAAGCGGGTTTGAGAAAACCGTATTCGTCGTTGGGAACGAGGGACACGGGCTTTCCGACGACGTGATCCGGGCTTGTGACGGCGGGGTCTTCATACCAATGAAAAACGGAATCGAATCACTGAACGTAGCCGCTGCGTCGGCGATCTTCATGTGGCAATCGGTATCCGGAAGGAAATAACAATGGCAAAAACCAGTACTACAAATCTCGTAATTATCGAATCTCCGTACAAGGTTCCGACGATAAAGAATTATCTCGGTTCATCTTACAGAGTCGTCGCCTCGAACGGGCATCTCAGAGACCTGCCGAAAAGCAGGATCGGAGTTTATCCCGAAGACGGGTTCAAGGTCGATTACATCAACATAAGAGGAAAGGGAGACGTCGTAAAGAAACTTCGTCAGGAGGCGAAGGATGCCGACCGGGTATTTTTCGCGACAGACCCCGATCGCGAGGGAGAGGCGATTTCCTGGCATCTTGCCAGCGTGCTTGAGATAGATCCGTCGACCGCGAGACGGGTATGCTTCAACGAACTTACGAAAAACGCAATAAGAAACGCAATAAAAGAGCCGAGAAGCATCGACATGAATCTCGTGGATTCTCAGCAGGCGAGGCGAATTCTCGATCGTCTCGTCGGCTATAAGCTTTCGCCTCTTCTCTGGAAAAAAGTCCATTCCGGCCTTTCTGCCGGGAGGGTTCAGTCTGTCGCAACCAGGGCGATTGTCGAGCGCGAGCGCGAAATCAGGTCGTTTGTACCGGAAGAATACTGGACAGTCGGCGCCGTTCTGATATCTCGTGACGGTACGCGGCTTACCGTGCATTTTTACGGAGATCGCGACGGTAAGAGGGAACTTCACAACGGAGACGAGGCAGGCTCCGTCGTCTCGGCGATAAAGGGACACGATTTTACTGTGACGTCGGTCAGAAAATCCGTAAGGGTGAGAGTCCCGATGCCGCCCTTTACGACGTCAACTCTTCAGCAGGAAGCGTCAAAGAAGCTGGGCTTCAGATCCAAAAAGATCATGCAGGTCGCTCAGGAGCTTTACGAAGGCATTAACGTCGGGCAGCAGTTCGGAGGTACGCAGGGTCTGATTACCTACATGAGGACGGATTCGCTCCGCGTTTCCGACGACGCCGCAGCGGCGGCCGCAAAATATATCGAGGAAAAATACGGAAAGAGCAGTCTTCCTTCGGAGCCCCGCGTCTATCGTTCAAAAGGAAAGATTCAGGACGCTCATGAGGCGATAAGACCTTCAAACTTCATTCTTGAACCCGAAAAGATCAAAGACCGGCTGACTCCCGATCAGTTCAAGCTTTATACCCTTATCTGGAACAGATTCATGGCAAGTCAGATGGCGTCCGCGGAGTATGATACCATAAACGCAGAACTGCTTTGCTCGGGTCTGATTTTCCGGGCGAGCGGATCTACTCTCAGATTTCCGGGATTTCTGGCCGAATACGGCGCCGGGGACGAGGAGGAAACAAAGTCCCTCCCGGAGCTCGCGGAAGGCGACCGGCTGAGATGTGAAAAGCCGCTCTGCGATCAGCATTTCACCGAGCCTCCTGCCCGTTTCAGTGAGGGAACTCTCATAAAGTTTTTCGAGGAAAACGGCATAGGACGCCCGTCGACCTACACTCCGACCATAACGACGATAATAGACAGGGGATACGTCGAGCGTGACGGGAAGTTTCTCCGCCCGACCGAACTCGGGGAAATCACGAACGACATAATGGTCAAAAACTTCCCTGATATCGTGGACTACGATTTTACCGCGCATCTCGAAGAAAGTCTCGACGCAGTCGCCGGCGGGGAAAAGGATATGCTTTCCGTCCTCAAAGAATTCTACGGTGATTTTGAAAAAGAACTCGGCGCGGCCGAGAGGAATCTCGCCGATGACGAAGTTAAGCTCCCGCAGGAACAGACGGATATTATCTGCGAAAAATGCGGGGCAGTCATGGTTATCAGACAGGGGAGGTTCGGGAGATTTGCGGCTTGTCCAAATTACCCGACGTGTAAAAACACCAAACCGATCGATAAAGACGGTAACCTGATCGAGAAAAAAACCGAGGAGCCGAAATACGTCGAGGGCGAAAACTGTCCGAACTGCGGCTCGCGGCTGGTGATGAGACAGGGAAGATACGGCGATTTTATCGCCTGTTCAAATTACCCGACCTGCAAATATACGAAGGAGATTCTTCATCCGATAGGCGTTCCTTGCCCGAGCTGCGGCGGAGAAGTCGTTACCAGGATAAACAAAAAGGGCGGGACCTATTACGGATGCTCAAATTATCCGGACTGCAAGTTTATCTCATGGGACAGACCGACGACCGAAAAATGCCCGAAATGCGGAGCTTTCCTTTCCGAGGGAAGAAACGGCGCGCTGATCTGCTCCGACAAAAAATGCGGATACCGCAAATCTTCCGCTGAAGGAAAGAAATGAGCGGCTCCGCTCCCGTTAACGTCGTCGGCGCCGGGCTTGCCGGATGCGAGGCGGCGTTTCAGATCTCCCGCTTCGGGATCGACGTCAGGCTTTATGAAATGAAGCCGGGTAAGAGGTCTCCCGCTCACGTCGCTGACGGGTTTGCCGAGCTGGTGTGCTCGAATTCTCTGCGCTCAAAGCAGCTCAGCAACGCGGTAGGGCTCCTGAAGGAGGAATTGCGTCGTCTCGGCTCACTGATTATGGAGGCCGCGGACGCGAGCGAGGTCCCGGCCGGGGCGGCGCTTGCCGTTGACAGAAAAGTTTTTTCGGATTATATCACCAGGAAAATCAGATCCGATCCGCATATAGAGGTCATTAACGGAGAGGTAACGGAGATCCCGGACGGGATCACGGTTATAGCTACCGGGCCGCTGACCTCAGACGCTCTCGCACAGGCGATTTCCTCGCTTTTTGACGGGAAATGCCTTTCGTTTTTTGACGCCGCCGCTCCTATCGTCGACGCCTCTACGATCGACCTTACAAAGGCATATTACGCGTCAAGATACGGAAAGGGAGAGGCGTCCTACATAAACTGCCCGATGGAAAAAGAAGAATACGTGAGGTTTTACGACGCGCTGATAACGGCCGGAACGGCGGAACTGCACGGAGAGGACGCCGAGCCGAACGTTTTCGAGGGGTGCATGCCCGTTGAGGTGATGGCAAAGCGCGGGAGGGATACTCTGCTTTACGGTCCGCTCAAGCCCGTCGGTCTGCCGTATCCCGGAACGGATCGCGAACCGTACGCTGTCGTTCAGCTCAGACAGGAAAACCTTGAGAAAACGATGTATAATATCGTGGGTTTTCAGACGCACCTGACTTTTTCGGAACAGAAAAGAGTGTTCCGCATGATCCCGGGACTTGAAAACGCGGAGTTTCTCAGATACGGCGTGATGCACAGAAATACGTATATCAGATCCCCCGGAATCCTCGACCGTGATTATTCGGTTATAAAGAATCATGACCTTTTCTTTGCGGGACAGATGACGGGCGTCGAAGGATATATCGAATCGGCTTCATCCGGTTGGATCGCCGGCGTAAACGCCGCCCTGCGCGCTCTTTCAAAACCTCCGCTTTATATGCCGGACAAGACGGCGATCGGCGCGCTCGCATCCTACGTTTCGGGGAGCGTTTCACCGGATTTCCAGCCGATGAACGTAAATTTCGGAATTATCGCGCCGCCCGACAGAAAGATTAAAGGCGGGAAAGCAAAACGCAATGAGGCGCTCTCGGAGCGATCCCTTTCGTTCATCGACGAACTCGTCGGGACCGGATTCGAGGGATTGGATTTTAAGGAGAAAAATGAGAATCATCGTTGATATAATGAGCGGAGACAAGGCGCCGGACGCGCAGCTGATCGGCGCGCTCGAAGCGGCAAGGGAACATCCCACCGTCGGTTTTCTTCTTGTCGGAAACAAGCTTGTCATAGTTGAACGCGCAGGAGCGCTGGGTCTTGATTTTGCTCTCCCGAACGTACAGATAATTCATTCGTCTTCCGTCATTTCGATGGAAGATCCGGCGCTTTCGGTCGTAAGGGAAAAGCGCGACAGCTCAATGGCGCTCGGTCTTCACGCGCTCGTTACCGGTGAAGGCGACGCGTTCATTTCAGCGGGTAATACGGGTGCGCTCCACGCGGGCTCTACTCTTATAATCAGAAGAATCAAGGGCGTTCTGAAATCAGCAATAGCAACCGTTCTGCCGCTTGCGAATCCCACTCTGCTGATTGATTCCGGAGCAAACATTGAAATTCTTCCGCCTGTTTACAGACAGTTTGCGGAGATGGGTTCCGTATATATGAAGAGGGTTCACGGCGTTGCTAATCCGCGCGTAGGGCTTCTCAACATCGGAGCGGAGCGCACAAAAGGCACGAAGATCATGCAGGAGGCTTACGAGCTTCTTGAAACGGACGAATCGATCAATTTTATCGGAAACGTCGAGGGACGCGACGTCCCGTTCGGAGCCTGTGACGTTCTCGTCTGCGATGGCCTTAACGGAAATATACTTCTGAAATTTACCGAGGGCTGCGGGGAATTCATGATGAAGACCTTCCGGAGCGTGTTCGACGGAAATCCCGCCGCGCAGCTGACCGGGCTGACTGTCAGAAACAAGATCAGAAGATTCGCGAAAGAGTTTGATTACACGGAATACGGCGGTGCGCCGCTGCTCGGCCTCTCTAAGATCGTTATAAAAGCTCACGGCGAATCGGATTCGAACGCTATCAGGAACGCGGTACGTCAGGCGCTTCTTTGCCTTGAAAACAGAGTCAATTATGAGATCGCCAATCTGGTCGTCCCCGGATTTGCCGCGGAAAACGCGGAGGATAAACAATGAACAGGGATTTAGGTCTTCTTGAAAAAAGGATCGGATACAGCTTCGGCAACAGAGATTATCTGCTCCTCGCGCTCAGGCATTCGTCATTTGCAAATGAATCCAAAGAGGATGACGAGAGCAACGAACGGCTTGAGTTCCTCGGCGATTCGGTCCTTTCGCTCGTCGTTTCAGAGTATATGTACCTGAATTATCCGGGTCTGCCCGAGGGTGAGATGTCGCGTATAAGGGCGTCCGTAGTCTGCCGGGCGTCGCTTTCATCCCTTTCGAGAGGGCTTACTCTCGGGGAGTTTCTTCTGCTTGGTAAGGGCGAAAACGAGTCCGACGGGCGGGACAAGGATTCTATTCTGGAAAATGCGTTTGAGGCGCTCGTCGCAGCCGTATACCTTGACGGCGGTCTTACCGCCGCGCGCGGTTTTGTGCTCGGACAGATCGTACCGGTCATAAAATCTCATGCGGATCCCGAAATGGACGCGGATTACAAATCTCTCCTTCAGCAGAGAATACAGAAGGATCATACGGGCTTTATAAAATACAAGACTGTCGGAGAATCCGGACCGGCTCATAAACGGGTGTTTGAGGTCGAAGTGTGGCTTGACAGCAATCTGCTCGGCCGTGGGACCGGATCCACAAAAAAAGAGGCGGAGAAAAACGCCGCCAGGTCGGCGCTTGAGTATTTCCCGGAATGAGGCATCTCAACATCCCGGTTTTTATCCCCCATCTCGGGTGTCCCCAGATGTGCGTTTTCTGCGATCAGAACAGGATTTCGGGAAAGGAAAGCGGTGAACGCGATTTTCCGGGGTATGCCCGCAGGACAATTGACGAAGCGTTGAAGACCGTTGACGACGGGGATGACGTTGAAATCGCTTTTTTCGGCGGAAGCTTTACGGGAATAGACCGGGAATTGATGATATCTCTTCTCGATCTTGCCGAAAGCTATATTGATAAAGGTCCTGTTTCCCACATACGTCTCTCGACGCGTCCGGATTATATCAGCGCGGAGATACTTGACATTTTATCCCGCTATCACGTCAGATACATAGAGCTCGGAGTTCAGAGCACGTCGGACGCCGTCCTTGAAAAATGCAGACGCGGTCACACCGCAAAGCAGAGTATCGAGGCACTTAGAATGATAAGGGAAAGCGGTTTTGAATCGGTAGGTCAGATGATGACCGGTCTGCCGGGCTCGAGCCCGGAGGACGAGATCAATACCGCCCGGGACATAATAAACTGCGGCGCGACGGCCGCGCGAATTTATCCCATTGTGATTTTCCGGGATACGGAGCTTTACGAGATGGTAAAGAGAAACGAATACGTCCCTCTCAGTCCTGAAGAGCTTGTCAGAAGGACAGCCGACGTGCTGGAAGAGTTTGTAGGCGCGGGGATCCCTGTTATTAAAATCGGCCTGCATTCCGGACCCGGGACGGAAAATGCCGAGGGCTCGTATCATCCTGCGATGGGTGAGCTTGCGGAGGGGCTCGTTTGCTTCAGGAGAATATCCTCCGCGGCTGCGGGAAAAGACACGCGGGGAAAGAACGTTACCGTTTACGTCCCGACGGGGTTTGTCTCAAAGGCTGTCGGGCAGAGAGGTATTTACCGCGACCGGCTGAGAGATACGCTTGGCGTGAAAAAGCTCGGTTTTGCGGAAAACCCGGCGCTGTCACCTTATGAATTTGAGATCAACGTAGAATAATCGAGGAAAAACTTGAAAATTAAAGCAATAGAGATGACGGGATTCAAATCCTTTCCGGACAAAACTCGTCTTGTCATCGAAAACGGTATAACCGGGGTCGTAGGTCCCAACGGAAGCGGAAAATCGAATATTACCGACGCCGTCAGATGGGTGTTCGGCGAAATGTCCTCAAAAAGCATAAGAAGCGCAAAACTCGAGGACGTCATTTTCAGCGGCTCTGATAACAGGCGGAGGATGGACTACGCCGAGGTTTCCCTGATACTCGACAACACTCAGGGACTGGGCAAACTCGATTCGGACAGAGACGAGGTCTCTATTACGAGAAGATATTTCCGCGGCGGCGACTCTGAATACAGAATTAACGGAGAAAAGAAGAGACTTCGCGACATTGCGGAGCTTTTCATGAACACCGGCGTCGGAAAGACCGGATATTCCAATATCGGTCAGGGCAAAATTGCCGAGATAATTTCACAGCGGAGCGACGACAGACGCGCCGTGTTTGAAGAGGCGGCGGGTATTTCGAAATACCGTTCTCAGAAAAACGAAGCGGAAAACAGTCTCAAAAGGACAGAGGACAACCTCCTCAGGGTTGGGGATATTCTTTCCGAGCTCGGAGACCGGGTCGTCACACTTGAAAAAGAAGCGGCCGCTGCAAGGAAATATCTCGATCTCTATGAGCAGAAAAAGGCCGTTGATATATCCCTTTGGCTCTATGATACGGAATCGATGCGTGCGACCGCCGACGAGACTGAAAGACTTTTCGTTTCGTCAAAAATGTCGCTCGAATCGATTGACGGTCAGATAACCGACGCACAGAACCGTGAAAACGAACTTTATGAAAAAATGACAGGAAACCGCGCCGACGCCGAGAAACTCGCCGAAAAGGCAGAGGAACTGCGGCGCCGCGGGAGCGACCTTGAAGCATCCAACAGGGTACTTGAGAACGACGTCGGTCACAATGAAGCTTCTATCCAACGTACAAAGCAGGAAAACGCGGTAAGGAAAGCGGCGCTTTCCGAAGGTATTTTGCGCGGGGACGTGCTCTCGCTTCAGATCGGAGAAAAGAGAGAACACCTGAAAACACTATCCGAAAAGATAGAATCTGCCGAGGAGAACGTAAAAAGGCTTGCCGAAGAGTGCGGCGAAGCCGAAAACGAGATCCTGTCACGCGACGACGATTGCCGTGAAGCCGAGGAGGCGGTAAATCAGCTCAGACTCCGTCTTTCGGCCGCGGACGGTTCACATGAAGCCGGCTCCGGCAGAAAAAGCGATCTGAGTAAACAGGTCGCCTCGCTCAATGAAAGCATAGCCGAACTTACAGACTCAAGGGCAAGGCACGAAAAAAGCGCTTCTGATTATGCGAAAGCCGCATCAGAGGCGGAAAAGGCGCTCAGCGAAGCAAAAACGAAAGCCTCCGAACTGTCAGAAAAGATAGAAAAGACCCGTGAAACACTTTCGTCGCAGAGCGTCACAATAGATACTAAACGTCAGAGAGCGGAAGCTCTGAAGAGGATGGATGAACTCCTCGAGGGTTACGGATACGCCGTAAAAAACGTCATGCACGGCGCTGACGGCGGCCAGATCAAAGGAATCTGCGGTCCCGTATCGAGACTCATCAGGGTTAAGAAAGAGTACAGCCTCGCTGTGGAGACGTCGCTCGGCGCCAACATCCAGAACATAGTTACCGTTGATGAGGAGGCCGCGAAGTCAGCTATTTCATATCTTAAGAGAACGAACGGCGGGCGCACGACGTTTTATCCTCTCACGTCTGTAAGACCGCGCACTCCCGCGGTCCCTGCCGACAGTCTCAGAAAACAGGCCGGATATATCAGCATGGCGGACGAGCTCTGTGACTGTGATCCCAGGTATTCGGGAATTGTCGGATATCTGCTCGGCGGCACCGCCGTTTTTGACAATCTCGATCACGCGTCGTACACCGCAAGGGCGTTCAATTACAGGCTTCGCATAGTGACGCTTGACGGCCAGCTTATAAATGCGGGTGGCTCATATACAGGCGGTTCCGTTAAAAGCGACAGCGGGATTCTTACAAGACAGGCGGATATATCCGTACTCAACGACGAGGTAACGGCGCTTGAGATAAAGAGAGACGCAACTCAGTCGCTTCTCGACGGACTTTATCGTCAGAGCGATGAATGTGACGCTGCCATTCAGGAAGCGGAGAGCAGGTTGTCTCTTATGAACAGCCTCTGCAGCGGAGAACTGACCGCCTGTGAGATCGCAAAGGCCAGGCTAGAAAGTGAAAACGAGTCGCTGAAATCTCTGGTTTCCGAACTTGAAGGCATCGGAGAAGCCGACAGCAGATACGATATGCTTCGCTCTGATCTGTGCATGGATATAAAGCGCGCCGAGGACGTTTTGTCTGAAAAGGAAAAAAAGCTTTCCGAAGCAAAACGGCGCAGCAGCGAGGCGGACGACGCTCTTGACGACGCCCGCGCGTCGCTAAATTCTCTGATGATAGAGCGCGCAGGATTTGAAAAAGAGATCGAGGCCGCCGAAGATAACGTCAGGCTGAACTCCGATACGGTCGAGGCGCTCAGAAAACAGATAGAGGATTCAGAAGCGAACATCGTCGCGCTTGAGGAAAAGCTTGTCAAGGCCCGAGGCCGCATAAAAGAGCAGGACGGCGAAAAGGGAGATATCGATGAAGATATCAGAAAACTCGAAGAGGAACGCCGCCGTATCTCCGAACAGACGATAAGATTTGAAAAGCGACAGTCGGAGCTCAGAGAAGAGCTTAATAATCTGAACAGGAGCCGTGAGGTCGTTTTCAGGGAATATACGAGACTGGAATCAAAGCGAGAGACGCTGAACTCGGAATACGAGCGGACGGCGGCAAGGATCTGGGAAGATTACGAACTGACTTTCACGCAGGCAAAAGAGCTTGATTACGCTCCGGTGACGGAGCAGACCCGTGACGAAACCCAGAAAAAGCAGACGGAACTCAGAAATAAACTCCGTGCGGTCGGTCACGTCAACGTCGCCTCTATCGAAGAGTTTGCGCATGAAAAGGAACGCTACGAGTTCAATAAAAACCAGTTTGACGATCTTACAAAAGCAAAGGAAAGTCTGAACGGAATCATTGAGCGTCTTGAAAAAGAGATGAAGAAGAAGTTTATCGCAGCGTTCGACGCCATAAACAAGAACTTCGGCGTTACGTTCCGCGAGCTTTTCGGAGGCGGGACAGCCGAGATTTCTCTGACAGATCCCGAAAACGTTCTTGAAAGCGGTATTGAGATCAACGTCGCTCCTCCCGGAAAGATAATCAAAAATCTGATCGCACTTTCGGGCGGCGAGCAGGCGTTTGTCGCTATTGCTCTGATATTTGCGATACTGAACGTCAATCCGACTCCGTTCTGCATATTTGACGAGATCGAATCAGCTCTTGATGAGGTGAACGTGATACGGCTTGCGGAATATATGCGCAGATACTCTGAGAAAACGCAGTTTATCGTCATTACCCACAGAAGGGGGACTATGGAGGCCGCGGATATGCTTTACGGAATAACAATGCCCGATCGCGGAGTTTCAAAGGTCCTTTCGATGAACGTAAACGAGGTCGAGAGTAAGATAGGAGAAAAATACAGCTGATGGGATTTTTTGAAAAACTTAAAGCCGGTCTGAGCAAAACGAAAAAAGCTCTTTTCGGCGGGCTGGCGTCCCTTTTCAAAGGCCCCCTTGACGAAGATACGCTCGAGGAACTCGAGGAGATCCTCATCACCGCGGACGTCGGTTACGAAACCACGGAGAATATTATCGACGAGCTCAGGAACAAGGTCAAAAAAGAGCATATAAAAACCGCAGAGGATGCAAATAAAGCTCTTCGCGAGATACTTTCCGAAATGATCGGTGAGGGTACTCCGCTCGATCTTGAAACCAGACCGTCGGTTATTCTCGTAATTGGCGTCAACGGAGTCGGAAAAACGACGTCGATAGCAAAGATCGCAAACGTTCTTAAAAAAGAGGGAAAGAGCGTTATTCTCGCCGCAGCGGACACGTTCCGCGCCGCCGCAATCGATCAGCTCGGAATCTGGGCGGAAAGAGCGGGGGTTGAGATGATAAGCCACGGCGAGGGGTCGGACCCCGCCTCCGTCGTCTTCGACGCTATTGCCGCCGCTAAAAAGCGCGGTTCGGACGTCGTCATAGTTGATACGGCCGGGAGACTTCACAACAAGAAAAATCTTATGGATGAACTCGGAAAGATCAACCGGGTAATCGACAGGGAACTGCCCGGCGCTTCCCGTGAAAATCTGCTGGTACTTGACGCCACGACCGGTCAGAACGCCGTTCGTCAGGCCGAAGAGTTCAGGAATACCGCAAATCTGACAGGCATAATTCTTACAAAGCTTGACGGCACGGCAAAGGGCGGGATAATCTTTTCAATCAGAAACGAGCTTGACATACCGGTAAAGTTTATCGGAGTCGGAGAACAGATCGACGATCTTCAGAGATTCGACCCTGAAGAGTTTACCGCGGCGCTTTTTGACTGAGGATGAAAATGGCAGAAAAATCATCTGACAAGATCAGGATAGTGCTCGCTACCCGCAATCCGAATAAAGTAAGGGAAATAAAACGGCTGATTTCCGACGCCGGACTCCGGGGGATCGAGCTTCTCTCGCTCGATGATATCGGATACCTCGGAGAGATACAGGAGACGGGAACAACGTTTGCCGAAAACGCCTATATCAAGGCGTCGGTCCCGGCGTCGCTCGGATATTACGGTTTGGCAGACGACAGCGGGCTTGAGGTCGATTTTCTTCTCGGCGCGCCGGGCGTTTACTCAGCAAGATACGCGGGAGAACCGTGCGACGACGAGGCGAACAACGAAAAGCTTCTTGAAGAACTGATAGACGTTGACGACGAACTGCGTACCGCAAGATACGTTTCTGTAATATCCTTTGTCTCTCCGTATTCAATCAGCGAAGGCGGAGCCTTCAAGGGTGTTTGCGAGGGAAAAATACTGCGTTCTCCCAGGGGACGGGGCGGTTTCGGATATGATCCTCTCTTCCTGTCGGATGAACTCGGGAAAACGTTTGCCGAAGTATCGCTTGACGAGAAAAATAAGGTCAGTCACAGGGCTCGCGCTCTTTCGGGGCTTATCGCTCATCTGAAAACTGTCTTCGGTGACAGGCGATGAAAGAGTACAAAAAGCTCGGCATATACGGCGGAACTTTCAATCCCGTACACTGCGGTCACGTCAGCGCCGCGATGCGGTTTTACGATGAAATCGGTCTTGACTGCCTTATTATAATGCCGGCTCTGATCCCTCCGCATAAGTCTTCGGAAGCCGAATCTCCGACCGACAGACTTGAAATGCTGCGACTTGCCTTCGCCGATTGCGGGAGAAACGTCGTAATATCGGATTATGAGATTTCGCGCGGCGGGACGAGCTATACTTACCTGACGCTCGAACATTTTGCGGGGCTGAGCGATTCGATATATCTGCTTTGCGGGACCGATATGTTCCTCACGCTCGACAGCTGGCGCGAACCCGATACGATTTTCAGGTTGTGTACTCCCGTCATAGTGAGGAGAGAGAATGACTCCCCTGAGGACGAGATCGCCGAAGCCGCCGGAAAATACCGAAAGAAGTACGGCGTAAACTGCCTCTCTGTTTCGGGAGAACCGCTTGAAATCAGCTCGACCGGTATCAGAAAAATGCTTGAAGAAGATGACCTCACGCCGGGGCTCCTTCCGGAAAAAGTATTTGATTTCATCAGATTCAAAGGGCTTTACGGAGTGACGGGCAAGCTCAAACACGGGTCTGAAGTTATCCGTTCAGAGCTTTCGCTCCGTCACGATGAAAAACGTATTCCGCACATTCTCGGCGTTGAGAAAGAGATGAGACGGCTCGCGTCGATTTACTGCCTCGGCGAATATGATACGGAACTCGGCGCGATCGCCGCTCTGCTTCACGACGTTACAAAAAAGGAGACCGTGGGATGGCACGTTGATTTCCTTCTTGCTCACGGAATAGAACCGGATCTTGACACCTTGTCCTCTCCGAAAACTCTGCATCAGCTGACCGGCTCGATACTTGCGGGCGAGCTGTATCCTACGTACGTCAAAGAGCCCGTCCGGCGGGCGATTTCGGTCCATACGACCGGCTCTGACGATATGACTCTCCTTGACAAACTTCTTTTTATCGCTGATTTTACAGAGGAAACAAGGACGTTCGATTCCTGCGTGGCCCTCCGCTCGTATTTCGAAAAACAACTGAGAACCGGAGATAAATACACGGCGCTTGACAAAACCATGCTGAGAGCTTACAGGATAATAATTAAAGAGCTCAGAGAAGATAATAAACCAATTCATAAGAAGACGCTTGCGGCGTATCGCGCCGCTCTGAAAGGCAGAAAAAATGGCTGAAACAAAAAAAGATACAACAGCTGAAAATGTTATACCCGAACAGGAATCGGAAGCCGCGAAACTTGCTGTCAGAATAGTTAAACTGGCAGATTCCCGTTTTGCCGGAGACATCAAACTCCTGCACGTTACCAGCCGGACGGTTATCGCCGATTATTTTGTGATTTGCACGGGAAACAGTTCGACGCAGGTCCGCTCGATATGTGATGAGGTCGAATTCCGACTTTCGGAAGACGGAATAACTCCCGCAAGAACCGAGGGTCTTGACGGTCCCCTGAACTGGGCGGTAATGGATTATTCTTCGGTTATTCTGCACGTTTTCAATTCCGAAACAAGAAATTTTTACGGTCTTGAAAGACTTTGGTCAGAAGCCGAGGAGGTCGACGTGACTCCTTATATCACGGCAAAATGAGCACATCGAAGCGAGGATTTTACCATGAAATACGATTTCAGAACAAGCGATAAAAAATGGCAGGACAGATGGGAGCAGGCGGGCATTTTCCGTGCTGAGAACGGATCGAAAAAGCCGAAGTTCTACGGACTCGTTGAGTTTCCTTATCCTTCCGGTGCGGGGATGCACGTCGGTCATATAAAGGCATATTCCGGCCTTGAGGTGATTTCCAGAAAGCGCCGTATGCAGGGGTATAACGTACTTTTCCCGATAGGATTCGACGCGTACGGACTTCCTACCGAAAACTATGCCATAAAGACGGGAATTCATCCGCGTAAAGTCACAGACATGAATATTGCGAAATTCACGTCTCAGCTTAAGCGCGTCGGCTTTTCATTCGACTGGAGCAGAGTGATAGATACGACCGAGGAAGGATACTATAAATGGACCCAGTGGATCTTCCGGAAAATGTTCGATCACGGACTTGTTTTCCGCGCGAAGACCCTCGTCAACTATTGCCCGAGCTGCAAGGTCGTACTTTCAAACGAGGATTCGCAGGGAGGCAAATGCGATATATGTCACAGCGACGTCGTCCAGAAATCAAAGGACGTCTGGTACCTCCGTATCACCGAGTACGCCGATAAGCTTCTTGAAGGACTTTCCGAAGTTGATTTTCTGCCGAATATAAAACTTCAGCAGGAAAACTGGATCGGCCGTTCGGAGGGCGCGTTCGTCAATTTCGGCGTCGCCGGGACGGACGATTTTATCCGCATATACACGACAAGATGCGACACCATGTTCGGCGCGACTTTTATGGTTATTGCACCCGAACATCCTATGATCGACAAGTACCGCGACAGGATAGAGAATATACCGGAAGTTGAGGCGTATCGCACCGAATGCGCCAAGAAGACGGAATTCGAACGCACTCAGCTGGTAAAGGACAAAACGGGCGTTAAACTCGAAGGGCTTGAGGCTGTAAATCCGGCAACCGGAAAGAATATACCGATTTACATTTCCGATTACGTCATGATGGGATACGGTACCGGCGCGATCATGGCGGTCCCGGCACATGACGATCGCGATTTTGATTTCGCCAAAAAGTTTGGCATCAGTATCATTGAGGTAATAAAAGGCGGAGATATCTCGACCGGAGCTTATACCGGTGACGGAGAGATGATAAACTCCGGTTTTCTAAACGGAATTAAAACCAAAAAAGAAGCAATCGCCGAGATGCTCAAATACCTGAAAGAGAAGGGCGTCGGGGAAAAAGGCGTTCAGTACAAGATGAAGGACTGGGCATTTAACCGCCAGAGATACTGGGGAGAGCCGATACCCATTGTCCATTGCCCGAAGTGCGGAATGGTAGGGGTTCCTTATGAAGAGCTCCCGCTGAAGCTTCCCGAGATTAAGGACTTTGCTCCCGGAACGGGAGGGGAAAGCCCGCTTGCTTCCATTGAGTCGTTCGTCAACTGCACCTGCCCCGTGTGCGGAGGTCCCGCAAAGCGCGAGACGGACACAATGCCCCAGTGGGCGGGTTCATCCTGGTATTTCCTCAGGTACTGCGATCCTCATAACGACAAAGAGTTTGCGTCGAAAGAAGCGCTTGATTACTGGCTTCCCGTTGACTGGTACAACGGAGGTATGGAGCACGTTACGCGCCACCTGATATATTCGCGCTTCTGGCACAGATTCCTTTACGATATCGGTGAGGTACCGGTCAAGGAGCCTTACGCAAAAAGAACCGCTCAGGGCCTTATTCTCGGTCCTGACGGCGAAAAAATGTCAAAATCCAAAGGAAACGTTGTTGATCCGAACGACGTAGTAGATGAGCTCGGCGCCGATGTGCTGAGAGTTTATACTCTGTTTATGGGTGACTACGCTTCGGCCGCGCCATGGAACGAAAACTCGGTAAAGGGCGTAAAACGGTTTCTTGACAGGACGGCCGGACTTACCGACCTTGTTAAAGGGACCGGTGTCACCGATTCGCTTGAATCGACCTTCCACAAGACGGTTAAAAAGGTGTCGGAAGATATTGAATCCATGAAGTTCAATACCGCGATCGCCGCCCTTATGACGCTGATCAATTCGATATACGACGAGGGAACGCTCACAAGGGACGAGCTCTCGGTGTTTGTCAGGCTTCTGTCCCCGTTTGCCCCTCATATCTCGGAGGAGATCTGGGAGCATATAGGCGGTAAGGGATTTTGCTCCGTCGCTGCGTGGCCGGATTGGGATGAAAGCAAGACGGTTGACGAAAGTGTTGAGTACGCCGTTCAGGTTCTCGGTAAGCTCCGATCCGTTATCACGGTCCCGGCGTCGGCTGACCGCGATTCGGTTATCGAGGCAGCAAAATCCGACGAAAAGGTTGCGTCGTTTATTTCCGGCAGGACTATAGTAAAAGAGATCGTTGTTCCCGGAAAGCTTGTCAATTTCGTCGTAAAGTGACCTCCGTGGAAACCTGGGCCGGTTTCATCAAATTCTTTTCCGTGAAATTGTCCCGTACCTGATTATTTTTTTATCAGAGTCTTGACTTTTTGACCGGAAAATGGTATAACTATTAAAGAAAATAAATTCCGAGAAAGGAAGACACATATCATGGGAAAATTCATAATCAAAGACGCTAAGAACGGCGGTTTCACGATCAGCCTTAAGGCCAGAAACGGCGAGGTTATCGGAGTAGGCGGAGAAGTACTCAATACCCTCACCACCGCAAAAAACAGCATTGAGTCCATCATCAAGAACGCTCAGGCCGCCGAGATTGAGGATCAGACCGTCGCCGAAGTCGAGGCAAAAAAGCATCCTAAATTCGAGGTGTACTGCGACAAGTCCGGGGAGTTCCGTTTCCGTCTTAAAGCCAGGAACGGCGAGCCGATCCTTTCTTCCGAGGGCTACAAGTACAAGAGAAGCTGCCTGAACGGGATTGCTTCCGTTAAGAAGAACGTTGTCGACGCAAAGATCGTCGATCCCGACAGCGTCACCGGAAAAGCATAAATAAGATACCGCTCCTATAATTATTAAAATAATCCCGGGTCTTGACATATCCGCTCGGATGTGGTATAATACCCGGGTCGAGGGGCATTAGCTCAGTTGGGAGAGCGTTGCACTGGCAGTGCAAAGGTCACGGGTTCGAATCCCGTATGCTCCACCACGGAAAGGTCGCGAAAGCGGCCTTTTCTGCTCTTTTTGGCGGTTTTTGCCCCTTTTTTCGGGTGGGTGTATCAGTATTCTGGCACCGTTGCCAGTATTCTGTTAAAAAATTGTGCCACGAAACGTGCCACGCCCGCCGCGTGGTTCAGAATCCCGTATGCTCCACCACAAACGAAAGGACGCCGTTTGGCGTCCTTTTGTTTGTGACGAAAACCAAACGTCCGGAAACCTCCGGCCTCCCTTGCGTAAAGGGAGGTGCCGAGCGGAGCGAGGCGGAGGGATTGGCCGGGCGAAGGCGACAGACGGAGAAAAAAATCTTTGCCTTAACTTTAACAATCCCTCAGTCACCTTCGGTGACAGCCCCCTATACACAAGGGGGCCTTTCGTTTGGCATCGCACAAACACTTGGCTTCCCCCGCTGTGGGGAAGCTGTCCCGAAGGGACTGATGAGGGTGAAAAACAAGCGCAT
>JAFTDQ010000017.1 GCA_017454075.1 Clostridia bacterium | reverse complement strand
GAGGCGGGCATACCGCTCTTTATCGGGACGATGATGAACGTTGCCGGATAAAATCAGAATAACAAAAGACGCCGGACGATTTCCGGCGTCTTTTCATAAAAGCCGCCCTGCCGGTTACCGGCCGGGCGGGGAAACGTAACGTTTATTATTTTACGAGTCTCGCGATCTATTCGGCAAAGTTGTCCTCTCTCTTCTGGATTCCTTCGCCTTTTTCATAGCGATAGAACTGTACGAGCCTGATGGGCTTGCCGACCTGCTTCGCGACCGACTCAACGTACTTGCCTACCGTCATGGATTCCTCTTTGACGTACGCCTGCTCCGAGAGGCAGACGAGCGTGTAGAACTTGTTGAGCATTCCCTGGGCCATTTTCTGGATTATGGCGTCGGGCTTGGAAGCGTTTTTCGGATCGTTTTTGATCTTTACAGAGTTGATCTCGGTCTCTTCCTTTATTACAGATTCGGGAACGGAGGGGATATCAACGTACTGGCAGTTCATTGCGGCGACCTGGAGCGCGACGTTCTTTGACATCTCGGCAAACGCCTCGGTGGCTGCGGTCTCGTCGTCGGTGTCGAATTTGACGATAACGCCGGTCTGCCCGTGACCGTGGATGTAGGTGTTGAGCTGACCCTCTGCAACGAGGAAACGGCGGATGGAGATGTTTTCTTTAATGGTGGCGATCATCTGAACGAGAGTCTCGTCGACGGTGTTTTCCGTGCCGTCAAACTTGCTCGCCTTGAGGTCCTCAAGGGTTGCGGGTCTTACCGAAAGAACGGTGCGGAGAAGTCCCTTAACGAAAGCGACGAATGTGTCGTTCTTTGCGACGAAGTCGGTTTCCGCGTTGACCTCGATCATAGCTGCGGCCTTGCCGTCTTCGCTTCTCATGATATCGACAACGCCCTCTGCCGCTATGCGGTCGGCCTTTTTAGCCGCTGTGGCGAGTCCCTTTTCACGGAGGATCTTTACCGCCGCGTCGAAATCGCCTTCAGCTTCAACGAGCGCTTTTTTGCATTCCATAAGACCGCATCCGGTCTTTGCGCGGAGATCCGCGACCTGTTTTGCAGTAATCTGTGCCATTTTATTATTCCTCCGCCGAAGCTTCAGGTTCTGTTTCCGCCGCCGGCTCTTCGGCTGCGGGCTCTTCCGTCTGCTCGCCCTGTCTGCCTTCGATCACCGCGTTTGCGATAAGGGAGGTGAGAAGTCTGATCGCACGGATAGCGTCGTCGTTTCCGGGGATGATATAATCCGCGTCGTCGGGATCGCAGTTCGTGTCGACTATTCCGACAACCGGAATACCGAGCTTCTTCGCCTCGGCCACGGCGTTGTGTTCGTTTTTGGTATCCACGACGTATATGGCGTCGGGGAGTTTTTCCATTTTTCTGATTCCGCCGTAGGACTTTTCAAGGTCGTTCATTTCCTTGAGAAGGGCGGCGACTTCTTTTTTGGTGAGAGCGTCGAAAACGCCTTCGTCGCGCATTGCGTAAAGAGCGTTGAGACGTGCAATCGACTTCTTTATGGTCTTGAAGTTTGTGAGCATTCCGCCCGGCCATCTCATGTTAACGTAGAACATGCCGCAGCGATCTGCCTCTTCCTTTATGGCGTCGGCGGCCTGCTTCTTCGTTCCCACGAAGAGAATATTGCCGTTGCCCGAGGAGAGCTCTCTCACGTAATCATACGCCTCGTCAAACTTTTTGACGGTCTTCTGGAGGTCGACGATGTGTATGCCGCCTCTTTCCGTGAAGATGTATTCCGACATTTTCGGGTTCCATCTTCTTGTGTGGTGTCCGAAATGGACGCCTGCTTCAAGCAGCTGCTTGACTGATACAACTGACATTTTTGTCATCCTTTCTTCGGTTTTGCCTCCACGACGGTATTTTTCGTGCACCGAAGCTCCGCCGTGTGCGTATTAAACCAGCGTGTGATTTTACCATATCATGACTCATTTGTCAACGGAACGGACATAATTTACAGTTTGTTAATAATTGACGCGATTATCAAGGGTTATTCTTCGCCGTATGACTTCATTTCCCACATATCGAGGGACAGTATTTCAGCGTCGCCGCGTATTGAGGAAAGGCATACTCCCCGGGCGTCCCGTGAAGGATACACGCTCTGAATGAGCGAACGTTTCCCGTTCACGAACACTTCAAGGACGCATTTGTCGATAAAGACGTCAAGCACGACGCTTTCGCCGTCTTTAACGGGAACCAGGCTGATTTCCGGAGGACGGACGGAAAGGGAAGGGCTGTTTTTCCCTCCGACCCGGGAGGCGTCCGCCGTGACGACCGTATATTGCCCGCTTTCAAGGACCTCCGGATCCTTGAGATCCGGGTTCGTGATTCCTCCGTTGCGGAATACCGTAATCCTTGCAAACTCTTCTCCGTCTGGGGTTCGGAGGACGTCGAGCGTGAGCGCCCTTTGATACGGTATTTTCGCTTCCAGGCGGATCTCGGCGCAGTTTCCGGAAAAACCGTCCGGGAAAAGGTCTGTCCTGCGCGGATTATGCGGGGATCTGATGAAACGTGTCTCCCGCGAAGGGAACGCACCCCTTCTGCAACGTCAAGGTATATCTCGTTGTTACCGGGTCCCGCGAGCTTCATTGTCTGAGGAAGGCTCATTACGGGGAAAGCGCCCTCCGCCGGGGCGTTCATGTTGAATATCACGACAGCTCCGCCTTTCCCGTCGGGACTGCATGAAGGCGCGTGAAGACCTCCTCCCGACCAGTGGCCGCAGCTGAACTTCCCGCCGCCGAGAACGGTGAACTTTTCCCGCCCGGCGTCAAAATCTCCGACGGCGTAGGCCGATCCCGATATGTGGCTGAAATGGACGTACAGTTTTCTTTCGCGTCCTTTTTCGCCTATATCAACGAAATAAGGACACGATCCGTCGTCGCCAACTCCCCCGTAGCAGTCGTTCTCAATAAAAGGATGACGGTATTCCCAGTTTCGCAGGTCCTCCGATCGGAGAAGATACGTCTGTCTGTGATTGTGCTTCGTTTTCTCATCGTACTCCGCACCGCCGCTCAGAATATAATAGTTTTTTCCTTCTTTGAAGATGCAGGGGTCGTAGATCGGAAACTTCGCGGGATTGCCTTTTTCGTCCCTCTCGGGAATGACGGTTCCGTATTTTTCCCAGTTCAGGAGAAGCGGGTCGCTCGAAACCGCTACGACAATGCCGGAATACAGTCCGTAATACGCTGCTATAACGCGATCTTCTTCGACGAGAGTCGCTCCGGACCAGCAGGAAATGTCCGGTCCGGGATAGATGGCGTCGGGAAGGTCTTTCCAGCGGATAAGGTCATCGCTGACCGCGTGACCCCAGCAGATGGACGATCCCGAGAGCCCTTCGGCGGAATCCTCGCCGTAAACGTGCTGATAAAACAGATGCCATTTCCCGCGCCAGAAGCAGAGACCGTTCGGGTCATGCAGGTATCCCGCCGGAGCGACTAAGTGATACCTCGGACAGAAAGGGCTTTTTGCGATTTCTTTTATGTTTTCCCGGTAGATCCGGAGAACGTCTGATTCGGCAAGTTTTTCAAGCTGCTCATTTTCGGCAGAGGGAAAAACGGGTTTAGTGTCGTTTGTAAGAAATTTTATCTTTTTCATGGCGGTTCCTTCGGTAATAAACGGGACTTGATACTAACGTATATTATAATCTTTCGGGTTTCAAAAGTCAATCTCCGGGCGCGCGGGTATCCCCGATGAGCGAAACTTGACTTTTTTACGTTTCTGTATTATAATACCTCACGCGGGTTCATCGCACGGCAAGTTCCTCAAAGAAAGTGAATTATATATTCCGGGGTGTAGCGCAGCTGGTAGCGCGCATGGTTTGGGACCATGATGCCGCAGGTTCGAATCCTGTCACTCCGACCAAGTTGTATGGCCTTAATAGATCGGCCCCAGAAAATCGGCGTTTTTCGCCGATTTTCTTGGTTTTTCGCGCTTTTTCACGCTTTTTCAATTTTGGAAAAACTGGTGAT
>JAFTDQ010000153.1 GCA_017454075.1 Clostridia bacterium | reverse complement strand
CGGCGCTCAGGTCGCTCCCCAGCGTTGCCCTATCCTCCGCCGCGGCAAAAGCACTCAAATTATACCACGCATTCCCAATTTTGAAAAGGAGAACCGTATAATTGAATTCTCTTGCTGGGGGACTATTTAATTATACCAGAAAACATGTCAGATATTATCCACGATATAAGCCCGCGCCGCATAAAACCAGACGATTTCATAGCCCTGATAGAGATAGAAAAGGGTTCGCGTAATAAATACGAGCTGGACAAAGAAACGGGGCACCTGATCCTTGACAGGATCCTTTACACGTCTACCCACTATCCGGCGAATTACGGGCTCATCCCGCGCACCTACGCCGACGACCGCGACCCGCTCGACGTGCTCGTTCTTTCAAGCGAGTGTCTCGCGCCGCTCAGTCTCGTGCGCTGCTATCCGATCGGGGTGATAAACATGCGGGATCAGGGTTTGATGGACGAAAAGATCATAGCGATCCCGTTCAACGATCCGAACTACAACGATTATCACGATATAAGCGAACTCCCGACCCATATCTTTGAGGAAATGAGACATTTTTTCACGGTGTACAAAAACCTTGAGGGCAAGGACACCGTCGTGAACGAGGTTATGGGATCGGCCGACGCCAGGCGTATAATCGCACGGTGCATAGAAGAATATAAGTCGAGATTCGGGACCTGACGGACAAACGGGCGGCAGAAAGAAAGGAAATTTCAGATGTCAATAAAGATTTTTCCGGGAATCAAGAAGTTCTTTTCCCGTATGAGAAGAAAAACGGAAGCGCCGAAGGCGGTCTACGCCGGACCGGAGTATTTCAGGAAAAAACACGGTCCGCGTATGGAAAAAGTTTACGCGGGCCCCGTTAAGGATAACAGTGATCCCGCCCCGGCGGAATGCGTTTACGCGGGTCCGGAATATTTCGGCCGTCCGGAACCTCCGGTAGAAAAGCCGGTCTACGCCGGTCCGGAGCCCGACGACACGGTCATGGAGGATGTCTACGCCGGTCCGGAGTTTTTCGGCGAGCCCGATGAACCGTGCGATACCGAAGAAGAGCCGGATTTCGGAGACGAAAAAGCCGGGGGATCCGATAACGCTAACGCGTCTGCCGGAGAAAAAACGTTCGGGTTTGTATACGGAGGACCGGTGCGGAGAGACACAAATGAGTTCATGACGGTCTACGCCGGCCCCGGGTTTTTCGGAGGGCAGGAGAAAAATTCCGAAGACAAAGACGAAACGTTTGGTTCAGGCGGGGAAGAACCCGGAGAGGACCCGGCGTCATCCGATGATAAGCCGTCGGGACCGCCCCCTGTCGCGGGCGTTTACGCCGGACCGGACCCGTCCGTGTTCATGATGGCCTACGCCGGGCCGCAGTTCTATAACAACAACGGCGCCGCTGCCGGCGGATTTGTTGCTCAGCAGCAAAAAACCGAGCCGGAAAAAGACGTGAAAAGCGAAAAACCGGAAACCGGTGCGGTATACTGCCCGACGTGCGGCAATCCCGTACCGGAGGGTTCAAAGTTCTGCCCCGAGTGCGGATCGGTGTTGAAAAATGATAAGGGAAACAGTTGAGTCCTTCCCGTATTCCCTCAGAAGCGCCGTCTGGGAGATAACCCTCGCGTGCTGTTTCAGATGCGCTTATTGCGGCTCTTCCGGAGGAAAAGCCCGCGAAAACGAGCTGACAACGGCCGAATGCCTGAGGGTATCGCGTCAGCTCGCCGAGCTCGGATGCCGCCGGGTCTCAATGATAGGCGGCGAGGTGTTCATGCGTCCCGACTGGGACGTGATCGTCGATTCGCTGACCTCTCGCGGGATAAAGACCTGTATAATCACGAACGGTTTCACCATGACGGATAAGATCATCTCGACGCTCAAAGATGTGAAGATCGAGTCGGTCGCCGTCTCGGTCGACGGCGTCAGAGAAGTCCACGACGCTTTCCGTCAGAAGGGAAGCTACGACAGAGCTTTCCGCTCGATCGACGTCCTGACCTCCGCCGGGATACCCGTTTCCGTGATAAGCGCGCTCCGCTCGGACAACGCGCCCCGCCTCGGAGAGTTTTACGGCGTTCTGAAAAACTATCCGATCTTCGCGTGGCAGATACAGGCGTGCTCGCCCATGGGAAACGCGGCGGGCGGTGCCGTCGACGTGAAGTTCGACGCCCGCAAGGTCATCGATTTTGTCGCGGAAACAGCGCCGGGGGCGCCCTTCCTTGTCGGTATTGCCGACAACATCGGATACTATACCCCCGAGGAGGGAAGTCTTCGCGGGACGCGCGGCGCGAGCTTTGAGGGCTGTTCGGCCGGGCTGACCGGCATCGGCATCGACAGCGTCGGAAACGTGAGGGGCTGCGAGTCCATGTACGACGAGCGCTTCAACGAGGGCAACCTCAGAGAAAAGACTCTCCGCGAGATATGGGAAGACCCCGACGCCTTTTCGTATAACAGAAAGTTCTCCCCGGAGATGCTGACCGGGAAGTGCGCGAGCTGCGTTTACGGATGCGTCTGCGCGGGCGGCTGCCGGTCTTACAATTATTTCGCAAACGGCGGGAAGCTTTACGAAAACCCGCTTTGCGCAAGAAAAGCCTGAAATCGTCCATTCCCGCCGCGCTTTACGCGCGGCGGGCTTTTGATTGCCTTTACCGGCGTTTAATTGTTAACAAACTGTAAATTCGGCGCAGGACGGATTTTTTCTGTCCCTTTTTCGCCTTCCTTTACGTATAATAGGTGTAAGGCAAAGGGGAAAAGCATGCTTCCATTCTTACTCAACAAAAAAATAGGGGACGCCCTGAAGGCGATCGGGGAGGGAGACAACTCCGGTTTCGACGTTCTTTACGACTGTATCGGCAGGACGGTATACCTGACGGCGTATTCTATCCTCGGAAACGAACCGGACGCCGCAGACACGGTGCAGGACGTCTTTCTGAAACTTTACAGGAACGCCGACCGGTACGATCCCGACGCGGAGAGCAGCGCGACCGCCTACGTCCTGAGGATAGCGAGGAACTGCGCGCTCGACCGTCTGAGAAAACGGAAAGAATACGTCGATATAGACTCCGTTGGGCTCGCGGCACAGGAGAGAGATCCCGGGCGGGAGGAAGCCGCAGGGAAGCTCGGCGCGCTTCTTTCCGTGCTGGACGATACCGATCGGCAGATCGTCGTCATGAAGGCGGGAAACGGGCTGAAATTCAAGGAGATCGCGGAGGCGCTCGAAATGAAGGTTGACGCCGTGAAAAAGAGATATCAGCGCGCTGTTCTGAAGATCAGAGCGGCTGAACAAGGAGGAACAAATGAGAACTGAAAGAAAAATCAAAAAGATATGCGATGAGATGGATATGCCGGAAAGGTCGGCGGTTTATCCGCCCGGGGTGAGTGCAAAAGCGCCGAAACGCGGGGGGAACGGCCGACTTGCTCTTGAGCTCGCCGCAAGCGGCGTGCTGCTCGTCGTCATGGTCCTCGCCGTCGCAATCGGTCCGGGCCTTATCCGCAAGGATTACGTCGCCCCGGCGGACAACAACAGCCCCGATTCAATCTATGAAATAACGGACCCCGAAGGGACGGATAATAAGCAAAGCGCCGATGATGTTCACCTTATCAAAGATGAATACTGGTTTGACTACCTGGGTCTCAACGAAAGGGCGTTAGTTGAAGAAGAGCCGCAAAGTTTAATGCTGGAATACAGAATCACAGCCGACGATGCGGACAGTCCTATATGGAGCGCGTCGGACGGCGAACTTATCCCGTTTGTAATACGGAAAACCCTGTATCTTGACAACAGCGCGCTGAGAAAAATAGAGGACAAAGAAATCGAGGCAAATCAGGAAACAAGATATCGTCTGGTTGCCGAAAAAGCCGGTCTCACATATGAAACAGTCAAAAATCTGATTGAAAATGCAGAATATATGGGCAGCAACATAGATGAGCTTTACGATATCACCGGGCAGGAGTACGTCGATCTGGTTCTGTCCACGCGGCCTTCGCAGGAAGTGGTTGACGCTTATAATGCCGTGATTTATGACGAACATTATAAAACGGCGTATTTGGACGCTATCCGCGACCCTGACAATCTGCTTTTCTACAAGGACGACGCGGAAAAGCTGAAAAACGAGCGATTTGAGGAGATGAAGACGCTTGTCGAAAACGAGGGCTGTATGATAGTTGCCG
>JAFTDQ010000152.1 GCA_017454075.1 Clostridia bacterium | reverse complement strand
TCGAAATATGCTTCTACCGCTTGTATCCTTAATTCCTTGCTGTATTTCTTGTTCCTTCTCCTTGACATAAATAACCCCCATAGCGTAGTCCTTGAAATCTTTTTGTTTTTTCAAGTGTCTACTCTATGGGGATTATATCAGGCGGACCGCCTGAAATCATTTCTGTTTGGGTATTATCTTGATCTCGGTGTAATGATATTTTCTCGCGTTCTTTTCGTTTTCGAGAAGCACCTTGACGTCACCGTCCAGGGGGATTATCTCGCAGACCGTGCCGTTTCCGTCGGGAGTGCTGACCGCCGCGTTGACCTTCGGCATTACGGAGAGCTGAGAACGGTAAAACTCGCTTTCGTATTTCAGGCAGCACATAAGTCTGTTGCACGCGCCGGAGATTTTTGACGAAGTGAGGGGAAGACCCTGTTCCTTCGCCATTTTTATCGTTATCTGACTGACCTCCGGCTGAAACATGGAACAGCAGAGAGGCATCCCGCATACTCCCAGCCCGCCGGTTATTCTCGTTTCATCCCTTATACCGATCTGTCTGAGATCTATTCTGGTCTTGAAAATCGAGGCAAGCTCTTTGACAAGCTCTCTGAAATCAACCCTGTCCTCGGCAGTGAAGCAGAACGTGAGTTTTGATCCGTCGAACGAATATTCCGCGTCGACGAGCTTCATCGGAAGAGCGGCGTTTTCAATAAGTTCAAGGCATTTGTTGAACGCCTCGACCTCGCGTTCTTCATTGTCGGAAACGCGCTCCTCGTCTTCTGGTGTGGCTATCCGAATTATTTTGGGAAGAGGAAGGACGATTTTCTCGGAAATCACGGTTTTTTCGGCAAGGAGCACCTTCGCGAATTCGAGTCCGTTGCCGGTGTCGGCGATTACGTTCATCCCCGGCTTTACGTCTATCCCGTTGCCGTCGTAATAGTCCCTTCCCTGTCTGGTCTTGACCGTGACGGCCAAAGCCTCAATACCCTTGGGGCGTTCCTCGCGCACCGGGGCAGCCGCAGGCGGCGCCGCGGGCTCCTCGACCGGCGGCTCGGTTTCCGGATCGGCCTGTATTTCCGCCTGTTCGGTCTGTTCGACCGGCGCCTTTTTCTTTTTCGTCGGGCGGGGTCTGCGTTTCTTTTTCTTTTTTATCTCGCTTTCGGGTTCGCCTCCGGAAGCCGGCTTATTTTCTTTTATTTCCGTTTCTTTTTTTTCTTTTTTGTCTTCTTTTCTGTTTTTCATAAAAAACCTGTTTTCATGACATAAGCGCGCAGAGATCGGCGACAAGCGACGTGAGCGACGTGGATACGTTTACCGCACCCCCGTCGATAAGGAGGACCGTCCCGAGCACTCTTTCATAATATCTGAGAGCCGACCGCACGGTCATCCGCGAACCGTCGGATCTCGCTTCGTCGGCGTCCGGGTAAAACAGCGTGCCGACTTCCTTTCCTCCTCTTTTCGAGGCGGCTACGTCCCGCAGAGCGTTCATCAGAGCTCTCAGAGCGTCGGCGGTCTCGTCCCTTCCTGATCCGCAGGCGGCTTTCAGCGAAACGAGCAGATCGGCCGGTTTTTTTTCGCTCAGCGCCCTCACGACAAGCGAAATGTTTTCGTTTCTTTCGGCGCCCTTCCCGGAAATCAGCCCGAGCGCCCTGCCGATGATCCCGCCCGATTGCCGCACTATCGCCGCGGCCGCCGCGGGATCATTCTTTTCAATTTCGGAAAAACCGGGTGAAACGGTTCTGAGGTGCACGGTCAGGGCCTCATCGCCGAAAACCTCCGTATTGAGTTCCGGAGCCCTCGACCGTATCGTGGGAAGAAGCGATGAGGCGCTGTCGCAGAGCAGGATAAAATAGACCCCATCGGGTGGCTCCTCGAAAATCTTGAGCATCGCGTTCTGCGCGCTCACCGTCATCCTTTCGGCGTTTTCGAGAATATAGACTTTGGCGTCGCACTCCGTCGGAGCGACGAACGCGTCTGTTCTCAGCTGCCTTACGTCGTCGACGCCTATGCTTCGAACGCCTTTTTTCGGTCCGACAAAAATCACGTCGGGTGAGATCCCCTCAAGTATTTTGCGGCAGAAAAGGCATCTGAAACACGGCCTGTCGGATTTATCCGTACAGCAGAGAGACATTGCTATAATTCTCCCCGCCGTGTGACGTCCGCTTCCCTCGGGACCCGCGATTATCATCGACCCCGGAAATCTCCTTTTTTCCGAAAGGGACAGGATATATTCCCTCAGCCTTTCGTTGCCGAGAAGAAGGTTCTCAGGGATCATCAGAGTCTGCGAAGCTCGTCAACAGTGAGGATAAAAACGGTCGCGCCGCCCACCGTAACCTGTTCGGAGTTCCCTACGTATTTCTGCGCCGTCTTTGTGATTGACGGAACGCTCTGGGTCCTTATTTCGGAATGCTCCGAAATAATCCTGCACGCGTCGTCCACCGATTCGTCCGGGACTCCGATCAGGAACGTCGTGTTCCCGCTCATGAGAAAACCGCCGGTCGAGGATATTTTCGTTGCTGCGTATCCGGCGGTGCTGAGGCTGTAATTGACGTCCTGCGCGTCGTCGTTATTGATTATAGCTAAAAGAAGTTTCATTCTGATCTCCGTCCGTCAGCGTCGGAAAACAATCTCCGTGCGGATATTGTACCATTTTTTGCTTTTTTTGTAAAGAGAAAAAATTGCGATTGACAAAAAAACGCGTTTGGTATATAATTCATCCAGCAAACATCCGGAGGAATGATATGGATATCAAGGAAATGATCACATCTGTCGTCGGCAAGATAAGCGCCGACAACAACCTTCTCGCAAAGTTCAAAAAGAGCCCGTCTTCGGTCGTGAAATCTCTTCTGAGTAAGCTCGGCATCTCGAAGGACGCGCTGACGAAAGATCTCATCAACAAGGTCGTTGAGGGAGTCAAGGCGAAGCTCAACATTGACGTGGCAACGTCGCTTCTCGGCAAAATAAAGGGACTTTTCGGAAAGAAATAATCGTTCAAAGGGTCGGCCGAGCCGGCCCTTTGTCCCATTCCGGAATAAAGCTTTCGGACGCCGATCCCCCTTCCTGGGTATAAACGCCGTAAAACCCGAGGTCCTCAGCCGCATCGCAGACAAATCGGTATTCAGTATCCGTTACAGTCCCGTTCAGCTCGGAAGGTACTCCCGGGCGCGGCGTGTACTGCGACATAACGGAGAGGATCACGCTCCCGGGATCGTCAAGCCCCCGGTAAAGCGTCTTCAGAGTTTCCGCGGACTCGCGGGCGTAACCGGGCAGAACGAGATGACGGACAATAATGCCCCGTCTCAGCATACCGACGCCGTCAAACGACGGAAAACCGGCCTGTTCCGACATTTCGTTTATCGCTGAGAGCGCCGCCTTGCCGTATCCCGGTGCCGAGGAATACCTGACGGCAAGCTCGTCGGACGAATACTTGTAATCCGGAAGGTATACCGATACGTATCCCCTGAGCGATCTTATCGCCTTTACGGAATCGTATCCTCCCGTGTTGTAGACTACTGGGATACAGAGACCTTTTTCCCAGGCGATATCGAGGGTCTCCTTTATCACGTTGACCCACGGAGTCGGGGTAACGAAATTCACGTTAGACACTCCCGCGGACTGCAGAGACAGACAGATATCTGAAATCTCGTCAGGCCTCAGTCCGGGGCCGGTTTCCTTTTCGCGCGAGATCTCGGCGTTCTGACAGTAAACGCATCTCATATTGCAGCCGGCGAAAAAAATCGTTCCCGACCCGCCCGGCCCGCATATGCAGGGTTCTTCCCACATGTGCGGCGCTGCCCTTCTCACGACAGGGAGAGGACCGCATCCGCAGAAGCCGGTCTCTCCGTTTTCGCGGTCGGCGCGGCACATGCGGGGACAAAGTTCACATTTCATGATATTACACGGTCCTTTACACTTGAAAAAACGGGACGTATGTGATAAAATCAAAGCACATCATCTGAATGGGGAAAGAAAATGCCTGAAAAAATATACTCAATATCTCTCGGAAAGATAATCGATGAATTCTCTCTTGAAGAAATCAGCCCGAATCCCGACAGGGAGAAACAGATAACGCGTCAGGAGGTCAACCGTCCCGGTCTTGCGCTGACGGGCTATTACGAATTCTTTCAGCCCGACAGGATCCAGATAATAGGATTCAGCGAGGATTCGTACATAAAAAGCCTCCCGCCCGACGTTATCGAAAAAAAGACCGAGGAATTTTTTTCTCATCACCCGGCGGCGATAGTTTTCTCATCATCAATAGAGGTACCGGAGTGTTTTATCAGATGCGCGGTAAAATACGACGTCCCGGTACTCCGGACCTCGGTCAGGACATCCGAGTTCATGTCCGCTCTCATCGCGTCACTTTCGGTCAGTCTCGCCCCGAGGATCACTCGTCACGGCGTGCTCGTCGAGGTTTACGGAGAAGGCGTGCTCATTCTCGGAGAAAGCGGTGTCGGAAAATCCGAGACGGCGATCGAGCTTGTGAAACGCGGTCACCGGCTTATCGCCGACGACGCCGTTGAAATCAAAAAGGTTTCGGCAAAAACGCTCGTCGGCTCCGCCCCCGAGATCATACGTCATTTTGTGGAGCTGCGCGGGATCGGAATAGTTGACGTCAAACGGATCTTCGGAATGGGCGCCGTCAAAAACACCGAAAAAATAGATATGATCATCATGCTTGAGCCGTGGATCGAAGGAAAAATGTACGACCGTTTCGGGCTTGAGGATCTCACGACCGATATCATGGGCATAAGCATTCCCACGACCGTGGTCCCGGTCCGTCCCGGACGGAATCTCGCCGTGATAC
>JAFTDQ010000151.1 GCA_017454075.1 Clostridia bacterium | reverse complement strand
TTGGGAATCTGTAATTACCTTATCCTCACTATCTATAACAGCGCATATGATGCCGTTTTTTTCAACTTTTCTAATATTCATTTCACTTATTACTCCTGTTAATACCGAATTCAAGCCATCTATTATAACGACGAAGTATGAACATTTCTACCGATAAAAACAGCCGGGATACCCCGACTTCCACAACTTACCCCTCAAACGCCAACTTACCCCTCAAGCGGCAAAAACGGCGGAGGAATAATTAAATTGTATCAATCTCGGTGTTTTTATATCATACATTCCGACGTCGTGGGCAAGTTTGTTCCTTAGCCACCGCATATGCTTCAGTTTATAAAAATCATCCTTCCAGGTTACGCAGTATCGGCGCCCCTCGTCAAAGCCTGTCTCTTCCATAAATCCGATATAAGCCGAGACACCGGCGTCTGTCCGATAAACGTTCCGGATAAAAGCGTCGACCGATTTATATTCTTCAAAAAAGCTGTTGTTCAGTTCATAAGCAGTCATGAATAAAGACCCCGAATTTTGAGATTTCAGCGGGAAATACACTTCGCGCCCGCGCAGCGCGTCCTCAGGAAGTTTTCAACGAAATCGAAATCGGCGTCGGACGCGTATACCTGATTCCTTTCAAGCCCGCTGTTCAGAAAGACCGTGTTCCGCTTTCTTTTCGATTTTATCGACGTTACGGTCCCGAGCCTCGTCTCCATGACGCTCCGCGCGGAGTTCATCCCTATCCCGGCGACCCCCGGCCTGCCCGATACGACGCCGGAGAGCGCGGTCAGCAGGCCGATCGCCTCCGCCCTGCCGTACTGACGCGGCATCTGTATATGACGGACGTATCCGTCCGTCAATTCAAACAGGACCTGATATTTCCGCCCGTAAACGGCCGCGAGTATCAGATACGAAACGGCGCCGAGCACAAGCATCACGGCCAGGACGAAAAGAACGGTCTTCCCCATCCCGATAAAGAATCCGGCGGAGCGGATGCTCCCGTCGATCAGCCCGATAACGAGCCAAAAAAGGACGAGTATCCCGCACGAGACCCCGAGCACCTTCCAGACCGTGAAAAGTATCGTCGGGTTTTTCAGCATATCGAATTCATAGGTCCAGCGGTATACGCCGTCGGGGCACAGACGCACGTTTTCCGTCGCCTTTTCGTCCCCGATCACTTTGTTTTCCTTGTCCATTTACGTTCCTCAGTCATTTTTTCCGGCTTTTTACGCCGGAAGATATTCGATCGAGATCACTGCGCCGTCCTTCATGATGATATTCAGCGCCGTGCCGCCCTTTTCGGCGCGTACGACGTTGTCGATCGCCGAGGAGGCGGGATATGCGGCCTTTACCCGGGCGGCTCCGCATCCTACGTAAACCCCCTCCGGGGTCGCCGCCGAATCGTCCGTCAGACGTATCGAGCAGATAAGATCACGCTCCCCTTCGGGTCTCGTCGTTATGACGAAACCGGAGTAGGTGTACGTCTTGTCGAGCCCGGTAAAGGCGCAGGACGCCGCCTCGAAATATTTAAGCGGCTCGCCGAGGGCGGCGAGCGCCTCCGACATATCGTCGTTTATCCTCACCTCGATCCCGGCGCCCGGGGCGCGGAAGAAAAATTCTTCGGCCGGCGCGGGCGAGGTCCCGCCCGTTACGCCCGAGCATGACGCGAGCAGAAGAGCCGCCGCGAGGATCATTATCGCTTTTTTCATCCTTCGTTCCCCCCGGGCGTCCCTTCGACGTAAACGCCGACGCCGTCGTAATCGTAAACGTAATAATTCTTTCTCCATTTGGCGCATTTCACGGAATAATCCCGGACCTCGGCCTCCGTCCGCATAAAGCATCTGAACGGACACTCCCTCGGATGGGGGCAGGCGTCGAAATGATACCAGCCGTCCCCGACGTTGACGAGCTGCCAGTAGTGGGCGGAGTTCCCTCCGACACGCACAAGATCGACGCTCGGTATCCCCGCGAGGGTGAGGAGCTCTTTTGAGAGGGCGAAGTAGTTGAAACAGTCGCCCTTTTTCTGCGTATATCCGGTGTAAGCCGCGTTTACCCAGTCGGATTTGTCCGATGAAGAGACGTATTTCATTCTCGTATTGACGAACACAAAGATCTTTTCGGCCTTTTCGCGCTCCGTCATCCCGTCGTTGATGATCCCGGAGAGCACCTCCCTGCCGATCTCGTCGAGCCGCGCCTTCATGCCGTTTTCCGCCGGCGCCGGGGAGGTGTCGGGCGGTTCCGGTTCGGTCACGGGGACAGACGTGTCGGGCTCGGGTTCCGTCACGGGAACGGAGGTATCGGGCTCCGGCTCCGTCGCCGCCCCGGACGTTTCGCCCGGAAGTGTTTCGTCGGGGGGAGTATCATCCGGCGATGCCGGCGGAAGGACCGTGACGCGCGCGATGACCCTGACGTACCTGCCACGGCCGTCCGTCGCGCCGTAGATCACGGGATACACGCCCGGGACCTCCGTATTGACGGCGCTCGCGTCGACTTCAAAGGGTATAGCGGCGCCGTTTCCGTCCCTTGCCGAGACGCCGGAACGGTACGAAACCGTCCCGCCCGCCGTGATCTCAAGATCGCTCACCCCGGTGATGACCGGCATTCCCCCGCTCTCATTCGTCCCGTCTTTTACGAGCTCGACCCTGACCTTGCCGGTCAGGACGAGGACAAGGGCGGCGATCTCAATCGCTGTCAGAACAAGAAGCAATATATTTACGGCGAGAAACCCGCCGCCTTTTTCTTTTTTCTTCGTTTCTTTCATTCCGGATTATATCGAAAGGCGATATTCCTCGCACAGTATCGTCGTCGTCGCTGCTATCATGAGATAGTCGACCTCATACGCTCCCATGAGCCGGAAGCCCGGGGCGGCGTAGGCTTTTACGAGTTCCCCGATCTTTACGGGGTCGAAGATCCCCTGTTTTTTTATCAGCTCCGGGTCGATTAGACGGTCTCCGCCGTTTTTCAGAAGCGAGGCCGCGCCCGGCGCCTGGAACGGGAACTTTTTTCTTTTGAGGATCGCCTCGGGCACGACGCCCTCCGCGGCCTTTTTGAGCACGTACTTCTCGTTCGTGCCGTTGAGCTTGTATCTGTCAGGGATCGTCAGGGCAAAGCTTATCAGCTCGGGGTCGAGGAACGGGTGCCGGCCCTCCACCGAATGTGAGAAAAACATCCGGTCTCCGTGCTCTCCGAGGAGATGATCTCCGAGACGGAGCTTGCAGTCGATGTACGACCTTCTTTTCCGGGTGCTCAGCCCCTTAACCCTGCTCGGGTCGATCGGGCTTTCGTTAAGCGCCGAAAAGCCGCTTATCGCCGCGCGGAGCTCTTCCGAATAGATCTCCCGGTGCACTTTGTCCGCCGCGGCGTGATCTCTCTCGTAGCGGAAATACGGGTCGCCCCAGAGTCTTTCGTTCAGCTCGAGCTCTTCTTTCGTCATCGAGCCCTTTCTCATGTCCCTGAAAGAATCGACCATATAACCGACGTAACCGCAGAAAAGCTCGTCGGCTCCCTGTCCCGTAAGGACCGCCTTCGCCGGCGTGCCGCTGACGAGCTCCGAGAGCATGAGTGCGGCGACGTCATAGCTTTCCCTGACGGCCGATTCCGCGTGCCTGACGGCCTCTGGCAGGCGGGCGTTTATCTCACTTTCGCCGACCTTCACCGAAAAGTGTTCCGAGCGGACGGTCTGTCGGATTATTTCCTGAAATCTGCTCTCGTCGAGCTCGCCGGTACCGATCTCCGCGGAAAACGAATAATAATTTCCGGGGATATATTTCCCGATAAAGCAGGCGACGACGGAGCTGTCGAGTCCGCCCGAGACGTAAAATCCGACCGGCACGTCGGCGACGAGCCGTCGGGCGACGGATCTTTTTATGAGCTCGCGGAGGTTTTCGGCGTAATAATCGAGTCCGAAGTCCTCCTCTTCCGTGGGGAAGGCGAGGTCAAAGAACTCTCTGTCGGAGACCGTCCCTTCCGACACCGTGAGCATGTGCCCGGGGCGGAGCGCCCGCATGCCGTCAAAGAACGTTTCGGGGGAAACCGCCCCCGGAAAGTTCATGAGCTGATCGAGGGCTTTCAGATTGAGCCGTCTCGGCGCGCCGGGGTATTCGAGTATCGCCTTGCATTCCGACGCAAAGACAAAAGCGCCGCCGATCACGGAATAGAACAGGGGAGACACGCCCATCCCGTCCCTGACAAGGATGAGTTTTTCCTTCGCTTTGTCGTAAAGCGCGACGGCGAACTGTCCGTTCAGCCGGAGAGGGAAATCCTCCCCGTATTCCTCGTAGAGATGGACGATCGCCTCGACGTCGGTCCCGGTGCGGAAAATATGCCCGCGCCTCGTCAGCTCTTCTCTCAGTTCGGGGTGATTGAATATCTCCCCGCAGCAGATCATATATACGGTGCCGTCCTCGTTTGAAAGCGGCTGCATGCCGCCCTCGAGGTCGATGAAGCTCAGCCGGTTAAAACCGAAGGTGACCCTTCCGAGCCGCATGATCCGCGCCCCGTCGGGGCCCCTGTGGGCTATGGCGCCGAGCATCCTCCCCGCCGTTTTTTCCGAAAGGTCGGCCCGGCCCGTGAGGTCGGTCATTCCGCAGATCCCGCACATTTCAGCCGTCCTCCCCGTCCGTCCCGCGCGCCGCCCCGGCGTCGTAGCGCGCGAGTTTTTCTTCCCAGATCAGAGAAAGCCGCTCCTCCCCCCGCCGGTCGGCGAGCCCGTGTTTTTCCGTCAGGTATTTCCCCATGAAGCGCGCGAGCTTTTCGGCGCCGCTCAGGTTCATGTGAAGACCGCCGTCATAGGTGTCGGAGTCATAGTCTATCCCCGTCTCGTCCCTTATCTCAAGGAAATTGATATATTCGAGCCCGTGCTCCCCCGCGTATCCTTCCGCCTGCTCCTCCCATTCGGGGTACCAGTACGGATAGAGACTCGGGGCTTTGATCAGAATAAGCTCCGACCCGTTTTTCTCACAGAGAAGGCGCATCTTTTCAAGGTATTCCCACGCCCGGGCGCCGAAAGAATAGTTGGGAAGCGGTTTGCCCTCCGGGACGTCCTTTGCGGGCTTCACCCCGGTATTCATATAGTATCCGTTGTGCGTCACCGGCTCATCCGAGCCGAAAAAGTAAGTGAAATCCGTCTTTTTTATATCGTTCCATCTGTCGTGGTATCTCAGCACGGGAAATACGTACGAGGCGAAGGTCTCCCCCTCGAGCATCGAGGCGCGTATCGCGCCGATCTTCGAGGGCGACCATCTCATGCCCTCGATCGACATCCTGTTGTACGCCTCGTTCTGAGATCTATCGAACTGAAGCGACTGGAGGTTGAAAATCACGACCTTCGGCGTTTCGTACCTGAACGTGTCCTCGAGGATATAATAGGACTGCCAGATATACTGCTCGGCGCTCCCCCTTATATACGAGTTTATTCCGTATTCACGCCACAGCACGGCGGGGGAAAAGTTCTCGTAGACCTCGCAGTCTCCGATGAAAATGACGTCATGGTCTTTTTCTTCGGCGTAATATTCCGCGATGAAGGCGCCCTCGACGACGCCGTCGTAATATTTCGGCGTGAGGAGCCGCCCCGCGAAGATGAAAACCGCCGCGGATATGAGGACTGCGGCGGAGATCCTGAGCCACGCGAAATTTTTAAGTCTCTTTTTTTCCATAACCATAACCGTTAACGGCTCAGAATCCTCCGTAAATAAACGACGATGCGTCGTAACCGATCCCGTACGCGCCGAAAATAACGGTAAATACGGCAAGGCATATCAAAGCGGAAAGCCGCAGCGCGTAAGGCGAGCGATAAAGCTCCTCCCTTATATCGCGCTTCCGTCTGACGAGAGATACGGCAAGCATCAGGGCGACCCCCGCCCCGAGGATTATAAAGTCCGTCCCGGTCAGCCCGAGTTTAAGAAGCGAGCCGTCGAAAAGCACGGCGCCGTTTCCCGCCGAAAAAACCGAAAACAGCGCGCCGAGTGTGTCGCCGACCCTTTCGA
>JAFTDQ010000150.1 GCA_017454075.1 Clostridia bacterium | reverse complement strand
AAGTTGCCGACCACAGCCAGATCAGCCGAGTTGAACAGTATCTGAAGCATACTGCCGAGGGCGATCGGCACCGAATACCTGATGACCGAACGCCATATCGGCCCCTCTGTCATCGGTATGTTTTTTATATGAAAACCAGCCATACGGATACCGCTTACATGTTCCCGCCGTTCCCGTACGGGAGGAGTTCGAGCCCCTCGTTATGTTCGAGCGTGTACCTGAGGCTCCATTCGGACGTGAAAAGAAGGTAATTTTCCTTCTTCACATCCTGGACCCACTTCACCTCGTAGAGGTAGAGTTTCGAGGGATCGACCCCCGACGGGATCTTTTTGATGAGAGTGTAATCGAGGGGTTTCATAAAATATTCGACCCCGTATTCGCTTTTCATCCTCGATTCGAGCACGTCGAACTGCAGCTGCCCGACGACCCCCACGTAGACTTTCTCCATGCCCGCGTCTGGCTCAAAAAAGATCCTTATCGCCCCCTCCTGGGAGATCTGGGTCACACCCTTGGCAAACTGCTTGCGCTTCATGCTGTCGATCTGCTCGACCAGCGCGAAGCACTCGGGAGAGAAGGTCGGTATGTCCTCGAACTCTGCGCTCATGCCCGCCTCGCAGACTGTGTCGCCTATGCCGTAGATTCCGGGATCGAAAACGCCGATTATGTCGCCGGCGTACGCGACGTCAACTATCGAGCGCTCCTGCGCCATCATCTGCTGGGGACGCGAGAGCTTCACTTCCCTTCCGCCCTGAACGTGATAATAATCCCGTCCGCGCTCGAACCTTCCCGAAACAATGCGCATGAACGCGATCCTGTCGCGGTGCGCTTTGTTCATGTTCGCCTGGATCTTGAAAACGAAAGCCGAGAAGCCCGGATTGTCGGGAGACACCTCCCCGCAGTCTTTTGTTTTTCTCCCGCGGGGAGGAGACGAAAGCCTGAGAAAACTTTCGAGGAAGGTCTCGACGCCGAAGTTGTTGAGAGCCGAGCCGAAAAATACCGGAGAGAGCTTCCCTTCGGCGACCTTCTTTTCGTCAAAATCGAAGGAAGCGCCGTCAAGCAGCTCGATCTGCGCCGTGAGGGTCTCTCGCTCCTCCGGTCCGATGAGCCGGTCGAGCGTCCCGGTGTCGGTAAGCTCGCACTCCGTAGCCGCCAGCCGGTCCCTTCCGCGATGGGCGTCGGCGTAGGTGAGGATACGGCGTCTGTCCCTGTCGTAGACTCCCTTGAAACTCACTCCCGAGCCGATTGGCCAGTTCATACAGTAAGTGCCTATCCCGAATTCCCGCTCGAGCTCGTCGACGAGATCAAAGGGGTCGCGGGCGTCATGATCGAGTTTGTTTATGAAAGTGAATATCGGTATGTGCCGCATGGCGCAGACGCGGAAGAGCTTCCTCGTCTGCGGCTCGATGCCCTTCGCGGCGTCGATCACCATAACTGCCGAATCCGCCGCCATTAGCGTGCGGTACGTATCCTCCGAGAAATCCTGATGCCCCGGAGTGTCGAGTATGTTCACGCAGTATCCCTCGTATTCGAACTGCATGACCGAGGAGGTTATCGAGATCCCTCTCTTCTTCTCCATCTCCATCCAGTCGGAGACCGCGTGTCTGTCGGAGGCCTTGCCTTTGACCGAGCCGGCCGTCTGTATCGCCCCGCCGTAAAGCAGGAGCTTTTCGGTCAGGGTCGTCTTGCCGGCGTCGGGATGAGATATGATCGCGAAGGTCCTCCGGCGGGATATAGGTTGTTCGTTTTCTCCCATTTCAGTATCTGTCCCCATGATAAATCAGTATATTATAACACTAACGGGAGTAAAAATCAACCGTTGCGAAAAATATATCCCCCTCACGATTCCGGGAGCCGCGGGACTTGAAAAAAACCCCGTATCTGCTATAATCGGATAAAGCCGTTTCTACGGCGCTGCAGGGGCACAACCGGATGAAAAAAGCCGGAAAAACGTTTGAGAAAGCCGTTTATGAAATCTGCGCTGACGTCCCCGCCTCCGTCGCAACAATCTGTAAAAACAGGAGAAAATGACAGGGTTTCCGGTACGGTCTTCCGTTGCCTGAGATCGCGGTTTCTTAAACTTGCTCAGGGAATCTCAATACAAACGGAGATGTGACGATATGAAAAAAACAAAGTTCGCTGCGATTATTTTCGCGGCGGCCGCGCTTCTTGCCGTGCTCGCGACCGCTTCGTGCAGATCCGGCGGCGATGCCAGCCAGGGCGGGGAGACCTCCGCCGCGGCGACCCGGGCGGAGGATGACGCCCCGGCGACTACATGCACAAGCTCAGAAGAGAGCGCGGCGACACGCTTTTCTGGTATGACGCCGGCCCCGCCTACGGCGACTACGTGAACAAGTCCCACATCCTCACCTGCCAGTCGGGGCTCGAAAAGCGCATAATTTTCTGGCAGCAGTATATGCTCGATATCGACGGATTTCTTTACTACCACACCGCAAAGCGGAACAGATACCTCGATTTCTGGGCGGAGGGCTACGAAGACGCCGATCATCCGATGGCGCGGCCCGGCGTGATAGACACCTACGAGGGGCTCGGCGTGCTCATGTACTGGGATCCCGTCACGGGAGACCCCCGGGGCTCGCTCTCGATCGAAGCCGTGCGCGACGGCATCGAGGATTTTCAGCTTATGAAGATGGCGGAGAAAATCGCCGGCCGCGACGCCGTGATGGAATACGTAAGCAAAGTCACGACCGGGCACTCGGAGTTCACCTCCGACCCCGAGGTACTCGAACAGACCAAAAACGCCCTGTTCGACATTGTCGAGTCAGGCGCCGCCCGCTGACCGCAGGTCAGCAGGATAATTCATACCGGTCCCGGGCGCGACGCCCGGGCCCTTTTTTTCGGAGCGCTTGTTGACAACGCGTCCCGTTTCGGATAAAATAGAACTGAAAAAGAAAAACAAGAGAACAGAACCGGCAAATGGACAGATTCTTACTGAAAGCGCCGTACAAGCCCTCCGGCGATCAGCCGCAGGCGATAGAAAAGCTCACCCGCGGAGTGCTTAGCGGAATGAAGGAACAGGTGCTCCTCGGGGTCACCGGCTCGGGAAAGACGTTCACGATGGCAAACGTCATAGCAAACGTGAACCGCCCGACCCTCGTGCTCGCCCACAACAAGACCCTCGCGGCGCAGCTCTGCTCGGAGTTCCGGGAGTTTTTCCCGGAAAACGCGGTCGAATATTTCGTGTCCTACTACGACTACTATCAGCCGGAGGCGTACATCCCCGGCAAGGACATGTACATAGAGAAGGACGCCCTCATCAACGACGAGATCGACAAGCTCCGCCATTCGGCGACCTCGGCTCTTTTTGAGCGCCGCGACGTGATAATCGTTTCCTCCGTATCTTGCATTTACAGTCTCGGCTCCCCCGAGGACTACGTCAATCTTATGATTTCCCTCCGTCCGGGAATGACGATGGAGCGCGACGCCCTGCTGAGAAAACTGGTCTCTATCAAATACAGCCGGAACGACATCGGCTTTGAGCGCAACTGTTTCAGGGTGATGGGCGATACCGTCGACGTGTACCCGTCCGGCTCCGACGGAAAGATAATCCGCGTCGAGTTTTTCGGAGATGAGATCGACCGCCTCAGCGAAATCGACCGGCTGACCGGAGAGATCATCCGGGAACTCAGCTACGCTCCGATATTCCCGGCGACTCATTACGCCACGACCGACGAAAAACGCGAGAAAGCCCTCGCCGAGATAGAACGCGAGCTCGAGGAACGGGTCGAATACTATAAATCGCAGAACCGCCTCATCGAGGCGCAGAGGATCTCGGAGCGCACCCGCTACGACATGGAAATGATCCGCGAGATCGGATACTGCTCGGGAGTCGAGAACTATTCCCGGGTCTTCTCGGGAAGGCCGGAGGGCAGCACTCCCTATACCCTGCTCGATTATTTTCCCGACGACTTTCTGCTTTTCGTCGACGAATCGCACGTGACCATCCCGCAGGTAAGGGGCATGAGCGGAGGGGACAGGGCGAGGAAAGAGAGTCTCGTGGAATACGGCTTCCGGCTCCCGTCTGCGTTCGACAACCGGCCGCTGTTCTTCGACGAATTCAATTCAAAGCTCAACCAGGTCATATACGTCTCGGCCACTCCGGCGGAATACGAAAAAAAGAGGGCTTCGCAGCTGGTGGAGCAGATCATCCGTCCGACGGGACTTGTCGACCCGGAAGTGGAGATCAGACCGATAAAAGGACAGGTTGACGACGTCATGGGGGAGATCCGTATCCGCGCAGAGCGGGGAGAGCGCACGCTCGTCACCACGCTTACGACGAAGATGGCGGAGGACCTCACCGAGTATCTCGAAAACAATCTCATAAGAGTCAGGTATCTCCATCATAACGTCGAGACGATCGAAAGGATGCAGATAATAAGAGACCTCCGTCTCGGGCTGTTCGACGTCCTCGTCGGGATAAATCTGCTGAGAGAAGGGCTAGATATCCCCGAGGTCTCGCTTGTCGCCATCCTCGACGCCGACAAGGAGGGGCTTTTCCGATCGGAGACGTCGCTCATTCAGACGATAGGGCGGGCGTCGCGCAACGCGGGAGGAAAGGTCATTCTCTACGCCGACGAAATGACGAACTCCATGAAAAACGCCCTGACCGAGACGAACCGCCGCCGTGAAAAGCAGCTTGCCTTCAACAAAGAGCACGGAATAGTGCCCGAGACGATAATAAAGGACGTCCGCGATCTCATCGACACCGGTCTGCCGAAAAAGGGAGGCAAGGAGCGCGGAGGCGACAAAGGCCGCCGGGGCGCGCCTCAGGCCCGAGCGCCGGAGAGCTATACCGTCGAGGAGCTCACGGCTCAGATGAAGGCCGCGGCAAAGCGGCTTGAGTTCGAGCGCGCGGCGTATATCAGGGACCTCATCGAGGAGATGAAAAAGTCCCGGGATGACCGGAATAAATAACTTTTTTTGCGCCGCACTTGACAAGCCGGCCGGAAAGTGGTAAAATAGCGCCGTTGTAGAGACTGCGCACGGAGAAGTCGCGTAGTTGGTCGAGCGCGCGCGACTGGAAATCGCGTAACCCGGAAACGGGTTCGAGAGTTCGAATCTCTCCTTCTCCGCCAGAACAGGGTTGCTATTTTGACAAAGATAGCAACCCTGTTTATGTATAAGCACTAAACATTCAAGATTGTATTATAAAGCCACGAAAGGAAAGCAATAAAGATGCCTGCGACAAAGATTGTTAAAGGGGAAAATGATTTGGCCTCTTTATTCCCAGAATTATGCAACGAATGGAATTACGAGAAAAACGGGGAATTGTTACCAACATCTGTTACTGCTGGTAGCGGTAAAAAAGTGTGGTGGATTTGCAAGAATGGACATGAATGGTGTGCGCAGATTTATAGTCGTACTCATGGAAATGGTTGTCCAATATGTTTCGCAAGGAACAGAACATCCTTTCCAGAACAAGCGATTTTCTACTATCTAAAGAAAGAGATGCCTGATGCCAGTAATAGGAATACAGATATTCTTAGTAACAATAAAGAACTCGACATCTATCTTCCTTCTTTTCGGGTGGGGATTGAATATGATGGATATTATTGGCATCAAAATGAAACTTCAAAAAAACGCGAAAAGGAGAAATATGAAGCATGCAAGGAATTGGGAATTACCCTTATAAGAATTCGAGAAGGAAGTAATGATAATTCAAACTGCGATCATATTGTTTCACTGTGCAGACATCCAAACGATAATGATATTACATATATGTTAAAACAGCTTTCAACAATTATCCCAATACACAGTGAAATCGACATTGAGAGAGATAGAGCGTTAATAATTGAAAATTATTATTTGGAGATCAATGCTAAATCTTTGGAATCCTTATATCCAGCATTATCGAAAGAATGGAACTGTCAAAAGAACAAAAGCTTAATACCTTCTATGTTTTTTTACGCGTCAAATGAAAAAGTATGGTGGATTTGTGATAAAGGTCACGAATGGAAAGCACCAATATCTAGGCGCACATTGGGAAAGTCAACGTGTCCGTACTGTTCTGGGAAAAAAGTATTAAAGGGTTATAACGATCTTGCAACAACAAATCCGTCTCTGTTTAAAGAATGGAATCATGAAAAAAACATAATTGAGCCTTTTTCAATAAGTGCAAAATCGCACAAAAAAGTATGGTGGAAATGTTTAAAAGGACACGAGTGGCAAGCTGCAGCATATACTCGAACGTCAGGCATTGGATGCCCTATTTGTTCCGGTTATACCACATTGACCGGTTATAATGATTTAAAAACGCTCCGCCCAAATTTGGCAAGTGAATGGAATTATGAAAAAAATGGTGATTTACGACCAGAGAATATTTCGGTGCGAAACGGAAAAAGAGTGTGGTGGAAATGCTCACAAGGACATGAATGGCAAGCAATAATTTCAAATAGAAGCGCTGGAAATGGGTGCCCTTTTTGTTCGGGAAAACAACCAACAGCTGGTTTAACCGACTTAAAAACACTATATCCCGATTTGGCAAAACAATGGAATTATTCTCGGAACAAGAGCTGTTTACCTGAATCTGTTTTGCCTGGGAGCAGTAAAAAAGTCTGGTGGTTGTGTGATAAATGTGGCAACGAGTGGCAAGCAGTAATATCCTCTAGAGTGGCTGGTAAAGGTTGCCCAAATTGCGCCAAAGTACGAGTCTCTGAAGCAAACAAAAAGGCAATTGTTCAATTGGATGAACATGGAGTAATTGTTGCTCATTATGATAGTGTAAAGGAAGCTAGTAAAGCAATTGGAACAACTCATTCCGCAGTTAGTTATGCCCTTTCAGAAAAAGGGCGAAAATGCAAAGGTTTTTTTTGGGAATACTCCAAGCCCTTAAGTCAAGATTAAGAGTTTTAATAGTTTTTTCAAAAACCTATAAAGCGTTACGATAATTAACGATAACCTCTATTTTGTCAAAATAGCAATCTTTAACCAAAACCAAAAGGGGGTGCACGCCCCCTTTTGGTTTTGCAGAAAAAACGTTATTTCGCGCTCTCCTCGCCGCGCGGTGCGCGGGGATTGCGTCGGGATACACCTTTATATTCATACTCCAATCGGAAACAAGAGAAAAACCGGCTCCCGTTTTTCTTTATTCTTGATTTAGTCACATTCATGTGTTATAATAGCGTCCGACGGCGATTTTGAAACGAAAAGACCGATCCGTGATTGCCCCGGGACGGAGGATTTCGCCGAAAAAAAACGAGAGAGGTACTGTCATGACGACAAAACGCCGTTTTGCGGCTGCGATCCTCGCGGCTTTGATTCTTGCCGCCGTGACGGCATCCCTGTTTATAGTCGCGCACGAGTCTCACCACAATTGCGTCGGCGAAAACTGCCGCGTTTGCTCAGTCATAGCGGTTTGTCAGAACACGCTGAAGACGATTTCCGGGGGGCTCGCTGCATTCGCCGCGACAGCCGCGTCGGTTTGCTTCGCCGTAATTCTCGTTACGGCTTATAACGCGTCTCTTCGCGGCGAGACGCCCATCTCTTTAAAAGTAAAGCTTCTGGATTAAAACAAGATCAGACAAGGGAGCGGTCTGCCATTTTGAGGCGGACTTTATCGGCGTACGCCGGCTTCCTTGTATTTTTATGCCCATTTTCAAATTCTTGTTTTAATTTCGGAGGCTGTTTTTTATGAAAAAAATAATTGCGATCACTCTCTGCCTGATGATGCTTACCGGCGTCATAACGGGCTGCGGCACCCCCTCGGCAAAAGGCGATAAACTCAGTATCGTCACCACGATCTTTCCTGAATATGACTGGGTAAAGCAGATCATCGGGGATAAAGCCGATCAGGCGGACGTTACGATGCTTCTCGATAACGGCGTCGACCTTCACAGCTATCAGCCCACGACTGACGACATCATCAAGATCTCGACCTGCGATATGTT
>JAFTDQ010000149.1 GCA_017454075.1 Clostridia bacterium | reverse complement strand
TGAAAAATTCCACCCTGCTGCGCAGCAGGGTGGAATTTCCACTAAAATCTATTTTGTTTTTTTCACTGTCTACTTGAGAGGGGGCGCTTCAGCCGGGCCGCGTGTAATTGTTTTTATTCTTTTCCGATCCGGTCATTCTTTTTTAAGCTTGGCGTACGAAGCCATGAGCTTCTTCGTACCGATGTCGTCAAAGGCGACGGAATAGAGGTAATCACCGCCCATATCCGTGACCGAGATCACCGTGCCGGCGCCGAAAAACGGATGAACGACTCGCGTGCCCGGACCGAACGCCTCGCTGACTTTCTCCGAGTTGTCAAGCCGGAGTGCTGATTTGTTTGAAAACTCGCGGGATACTGTCCCGAGACGGTTCGGCCTCAGGGAAGACGCCTGTCTCCGGTCGCCCGGTCTTGCCGTCTCATCGACCTCTATGCACTCGCGCGGGATCTCACGAAGAAAACGGGATTCTCTGTTCTGATTTGTCCTTCCGAAAAGTGTGCGCTCATGCGCCGTTATTATGTATACCCGCTCTTTGGCCCTTGTCACGGCGACGTAGGCGAGCCGCCTTTCCTCTTCGGTATTGTCTTCTTCAAGCGACATGCCCGGAGGGAAAATGTTTTCCTCGAAACCCGGGATAAACACTATCGGGAACTCAAGACCTTTTGCGCTGTGTACCGTCATGAGGGAAACCGCGTTGCCTTCGCTGTCGTAATTGTCGATGTCAGACATGAGTGCGACCTCTTCGAGAAAACCGGAAAGGGACGGGTCTTCGGCCGTGCTCTGATAGCTCTGTGCGTTTGATATGAGCTCCTCGACGTTCTGGAGTTTCTCGGCCTCTTCCTCTCCGCCGCTTACGAGCATTTCTCTGTATCCGCTGAGCTCGATGGTTTTTTCAAAAAGCACGTCGAGCGGGGCGGAGTCTCTTATCCTTCGGAGTTCTTCTATCAGATCGGCAAAGGCGCTCAGCCGCTGGGCGGATTTGCAGATCTGAGGGTAATACGCGGCGTCGCGTACTATCTGAAACATTGACACGGCGTTTGCCGAGGCGATCATTTCGATATCGCCGACGAGCTTGTCGCCGATTTTGCGCCGGGGTTCGTTTATAATTCTCCTGAGCCGGAGGTCGTCCGCGGGATTGTTGACAATCGCGAGATACGCGAGGATATCCTTGATCTCTTTTCTTTCGTAGAATCTCGTTCCCCCGACGAGCCGGTACGGAATGCCGGAACGTGACAGGACGGATTCAATCACGTTTGACTGAGAGTTCATGCGATAAAGGACCGCAAAATCGCTGTATCTGCGCTTTTCCTTCATGGAAAGCTCAAGGACCTTTCCGGCGATGAATTTCGCTTCGTCGAGCTGGGTCTCGCATTTTTTGTGAACTACCTTTTCGCCGGCCGGACCGTTCGTGAACAGCTTTTTGCTGTGACGGCCCAGGTTGTTCGCTATGATCCCGTTTGCCGCCGTGAGTATGTTTTCGGTGGAACGGTAGTTCTCCTCGATGCGTACGACGCGGGCGTCGGGATAATCGCTGTCGAAATTGAGTATATTCTCTATCGTGGCTCCGCGGAACCGGTAGATGCTTTGATCGTCGTCTCCGACGACCATCACGTTGCGGCGGCGCTGAGTCATGAGTTTTATGAGCCGTAACTGCGCCGGGTTGGTGTCCTGAAATTCGTCGACGCTGACGTACCGGAATCTTCCGTTGCAGAAATCGAACGCTTCGTCGTTCTCTTGGAGCAGACGCACGGTCTGCATTATGATATCGTCAAAGTCAACCGCCGACGCGTCGAGAAGTTTTTTCTGATAGAGGGCGTAGATAAGCGCGATGCGCTTTGAACGCTGATCCTTCTGAGAGTCCGCGGGATAATCCTGAGGGGAGACGAGTTTTTCTTTCAGACGGTTTATCTCCGAGAGAGCCGATTTTACGGAAAGGATCCCCTCGTCTATCCCGAGCTCCTTCATGCATTCTTTTATGCAGCGCTTGGAGTCCTCGGTATCGTATATCGTGAAGTCCTTCGAATAACCGATGCTCTCGCCGTATTTTCTGAGCAGGCGCATGCATACGGAATGAAAGGTCCCCGCCCATATGGCGGAGGCCGTCTCCTCGCCGAGGGTGGCGGCCAGCCGGGTCTTCATTTCGTTCGCCGCCTTGTTTGTGAAGGTGAAGCACAGGATGTCCCAGGGGGGGCAGGGGGACGTCACGTAATCCGCAAGGACCTGAGCGATTTCGTCCTCTCCGAGCGAAAGGGCGTCCGTCAGTCGGGAAATTTCCTCCTCCGTCATGTCGGCCGGGCATTCTTCGCTTTCATACAGATCTCCGAAGCGGATTATGTGGGCGATTCTGTTGACGAGGACGGTCGTTTTGCCCGTACCGGCGCCGGCGAGGACGAGAAGAGGACCGTTTACGGCGAAAACCGCCTGCCGCTGTCCTTCATTGAGTCTGCCGTACATTTTTTCGAAAAGCTGACGCTTCGCTTTTGCAAATCCGGTTGCGAGAGCTTCGTTTGCCATCTGAATACCTGCCTTTGGAAATCTGACTGTTCTCATTATACCATTTTTGTTCCCGTTTGTCAATTTCAGAAACTCCGTAATGATAAGAGAATACAAATAATACGGGCGTTCCGCCACTTGAAAACGGCGCTGTTTCGTGGTATAATATCCGAAAACGGCTTTCAGATAAAAGGTGAGATCATGAGCTATTTATTTACTTCCGAATCTGTCACAGAGGGGCATCCCGATAAGATCTGCGATATTATTTCCGATTCTATCCTTGACGAAATCCTCAAACAGGATCCCGATTCGCGCGTCGCGTGTGAAACCACCGCGACGACCGGGCTTATATACATTATGGGCGAGATAACGACGAAGGCGTACGTGGAGCTTCAGAGCGTTGTCAGAAACGTTATACGGGAAATAGGATACGACAGGGCAAAGTTCGGCTTTGACTGCGACACATGCGCCGTCATCAGTTCGATTCACGAGCAGTCCCCCGATATCGCGCTCGGCGTCGACAAGGCGCTCGAAGCAAAGATCACAGGCGAGGACGACGGGTACAACATAGGCGCGGGGGACCAGGGTATGATGTTCGGATACGCCTGCCGCGAAACAGAGGAGCTCATGCCGCTGACGATCTCTCTCGCTCACAGACTTGCGAAACGCCTCACGCTTGTGAGAAAAAAAGGGATCCTTCCGTACCTCAGACCGGACGGGAAGACGCAGGTTACCGTAGAATTTGACGACGACGGGACGCCTCTGCGCGTGGACACCGTCGTAGTATCTTCACAGCATTCCCCCGACGTTCCTCTCGAGACCATAAGAAAAGACGTTATCGAACACGTCATAAAAGAGGTCGTTCCGGCCGGAATGACGGACGAAAAAACCAAAATATATGTAAATCCCACGGGCCGTTTCACGGTCGGCGGACCGCAGGGAGACTCGGGGCTGACCGGACGGAAGATAATCGTCGACACCTACGGCGGCTATTCCCGTCACGGAGGCGGCTGCTTCTCCGGAAAAGATCCGACAAAGGTCGACAGGACGGGGGCGTACGCCGCGAGGTACATAGCGAAAAACGTGGTCGCCTCCGGGCTTGCCGACAAATGCGAGGTGCAGATCGCTTACGCGATAGGCGTCGCGCATCCCGTTTCGGTCACCGTTATGACCTTCGGAACGGGAAGAGTTCCCGAGAAGATCATAACCGAAAAGGTCTGCTCGCTCGTCGATCTGAGACCTGCCGCCCTTATTGACAGATTTGATCTGAAACATATCAGATACGCCGGATTTGCGGCGTACGGGCATATGGGGCGCGAAGATCTGAACGCTCCGTGGGAGCGCACCGATATCGCGGGCGAACTTTCCGCTCTTCTCGGATGACCGGCGAAGCTGAAGGAAAAAATGCGGAGCGCGAGTTTACAGAACTTGACGCCGTAGTCGAGCATATCCTTTTCCGCAACGAATCGAACGGCTACACCGTCGCCGAGATGATATCAGAAGACGTCGTTCTGACGGCAAACGGGATCATGCCGGGGATAGAGCCGGGCGACAAGGTCCGGATCGCCGGGGAATGGACCGTCCATCCGGTTTACGGAGAACAGTTTTCCGTTTCGTTCTACGAAAAACGGCTCCCCGAGACGGAAGAGGATATAATAGCTTATCTCTCATCCGGATCGGTGAAGGGAGTCGGAAGAAAAACTGCCGAAAAAATCGTCGACCGTTTCGGACCGGACACCTTTGACGTGATCGAAAACCATCCCGAATGGCTCACCGACGTCAAGGGTGTGACAAAAGAAAAATCCCTTGCCATTGCGGAAAGCTTCAGGGAAAGCTTCGAGATGCGAGCCCTGATGATGTTCTGCCGCGATTATTTCGGACCGGCAGCCGCAATGAGGGTTTACAGAAAATGGGGCGGCGCCGCCGTTGAGATGCTGAGATCCGATCCCTTTTCCCTGTGCGGAGAGGGAGGGATCAGTTTTGAAACGGCGGACTCCATAGCCGGAGATCTCGGAATACCGAAGGCTGACCCGTCAAGGATAAAGGCGGGGATCGTCAGATGCCTGAAGGACGCGTCGTCAAACGGGCACACCTTCCTGCCCGAGGACGTGCTGATAAAGGCGTCCGCCGGATACCTCGGTCTCGGGACGGGGATCGTTTCCGACTGCCTCGCGGAACTCTGCGAAAACGGCGGAATAACCGGAACGGCGATTGACGGCAGAAAAGTTTGCTTTGAACCGAAAATGTACGGATGCGAACTCGGAGTTGCCGAGATGCTCCTGAAGACCGACCGGGAGTGCGTTTCCGTCCCGCGGTCGGATATCAGGCCGCTGATCGACAGACTTGAGATCACTTTTGACATCACGTACGCCGAAAAACAGCGCGAAGCGATAGAAAAAGCTCTGAGCCACGGCGTCATGGTCCTGACGGGAGGACCGGGAACGGGCAAAACGACCGTCGTGAGGGCGATAATCGCCGTTTTTGAACTTCTCGGATTTGACGTGGCTCTCGCCGCGCCGACGGGAAGGGCGGCGAACCGGCTTTCCGAGGCGACGTCTCACGAGGCGAAGACCCTCCACCGTCTGCTTGAAACCGATTTTGCCCCGACGGACGACAGAGAACAGTATTTCAGAAGAAACGGGCGCTTTCCCCTCGACGAGGACGTCGTGATAGTCGACGAGGCGTCGATGGTCGACGTGATTCTCGCCGATTCGCTTCTCAAAGCGATGAAAAACGGGGGAAGAGTCATTTTTGTCGGCGACTCGGATCAGCTGCCCTCGGTCGGTCCGGGATCCTTTCTCGGCGACGTGATCCGCTCGGGGCGATTTGCCACGGTCATGCTGAACGAGATTTTCCGTCAGGCGTCGGAGAGCGCTATAGTTTGCGCCGCTCACGACATAATAGAGGGAAAAACACCCGAGCTCGACAGACGTGATTCCGATTTTTTCTTTATTGAGAGAACCCCCGATTCGGCGGCCGGGCTCATCTGCGATCTCTGGCAGAGACGTCTCCCCGCCGCGTACGGGGACCTTGCCGACGGAATACAGGTGATCTGTCCGACTCATAACGGAAAATGCGGGACGGTCAATCTCAATTCAATGCTTCAGGATCGGCTTAATCCCCCGAAAAAAGGCAAAGGCGAGCTTAAATACAAAAGCACCGTTTTCCGCCTCGGCGACAGGGTCATGCAGGTCAGAAACAATTACGAGGCAGAGTGGGAAAAAGAGAACGAAATCGGGAGCGGGATCTTCAACGGCGACATCGGCCGGATCGTTTCCGTATCTTCGAGGGATCGGACCGTCTCGGTCAGTTTTGACGGAAGGACCGCGGAATATCACGACGCCGATCTTGACGATCTCGAACTCGCCTACGCGATAACGATCCACAAGAGTCAGGGCTGCGAATTCCCGATAGTCATACTCCCGATAACGGATTATTTTGACAGACTTTATACCCGCAATCTGCTTTATACAGCCGTTACGAGGGCGCAGAACATAGTGATCGTAACGGGCAGCAGGGACAGCCTCACGGCGATGATAGGAAACGACAGACACGCTGTCAGATATACGGCGCTTTCATATTTTCTCAGAGAAAAATGAGCGTACGTGAAGGCCTGAAAAAAGCGGGGCGCGGCATTGTTGATCTGATCTTTCCGCCGCGCTGTCCCGTCTGCGGAAGGATCATGGAGCGTAAAAGCCGCTCGGACGCGCTCTGCGACGACTGCTTTGCCGTTTATCTCAAAGAGCGGGTTGAAAAATGCACAAGATGCGGAATGCCGTACGACGTATGCTTCTGCACTCCCGACGGTTTTGTCCCGGAGGTCCTCGTTTACGGGGTCCCGTACGACAGTACGCTTCCCGTCACGAAAAGTCTTGTGCTCAGCATGAAAAGAAGAAGAAACGTCCCGGCGGCACGTCTTCTTGCCTCGGCAACCGTAAAAAAAGCAATGCGCGTCGGAGGTATCCCGAAGGACGCGATCGTATCTTTCGTGCCGAGGTCGCCCGAAAAAAAGAGAAAATACGGGACCGACCAGGCGGAGGAGCTCGCCGCCGAGGTGTGCTCGTTCGCCGGGCTCGACGGCCCCGTGAAGCTCATTAAGCACAGGAGCTTTACGAAGGAACAGAAGACCCTCGGCGCGACGGGCAGGGCGAAGAACGCCCGGACGTCGTATGCACCCGTCAAAGGGTGCGGGAAAAAGATAGACGGCAGATGCGTTCTGCTTGTCGACGACGTCGTCACGACCGGCGCGACGCTGAACGCCTGCGCGGGAATACTCACCCGCTGCGGAGCGGCGGGGGTGATATGTCTGGCGGCCGCACGCCGGGACGATCACGGAAGGCAGAGCGGTCAAACGCCGGAAACACCGGACTGAACGGATGGGATGGTACACCCGAAATGAGAAAAAAATTCGCTGTTGACGTCGGAAGCAGATATATACGTGCCGTCACGGAGGATTCGCCTGTTGAAAAAATGTTGTGCGAACCGTCGGTCGTCGCCGTGGAACGCGACGACGACAGAAAGATCGCGGCCTGCGGGTCTGACGCACTCAGGCTTGTTGAGAGAGTAAAGGGAGCATACAGGATAGTCAGCCCGTTTTCTCCCGATAAAACCCCCAATCCGGCTTACGCCGCGGCTCTTCTCGGACACGTAATAAAGCGCTGCAACGCTAAAAGGCACGACGTGTATCTTTCGTATTCCGGGCGCAAATCCCCGGAAAACGACGCCGTAGTGGTCAACGCGGTACAGGAGACGGACGTCGGCGACGTCGTCACGATAGATCCCGCCTATGCGGCGGGATGCGGCTGCGGAGTGCGCGGTATGGGGGAAAACGTCATCGTGAATATCGGCGCGTCATACGTCAATATGGCCGCGTATTCCCGGTCAAAAGCCGTCGACGAACGTGTGAACACCTACGCGGGAAACAGCGTCGACAAGGCGATCAGTATCGCGATCTTTCGCAAGTACCGTCTTTCGATAAATCCGGAAACCGCTGAAAACATAAAACTGTTCCATGCGTCGCTCACCGAATCGTCCGATCTCTCTTTTGCGGTAAAATGCATAAAGCCGACGCTCGGGCTCCCGTTTGAACTTACACTTACCGAAAACGAGATCGCCGGCTTCATTGAAGGACCGGTCGACGAATTTCTCGACGACCTTATCGATATGGTCCGCGGAATGCCGGCCGAGCCGGACAAAATCGTCCTCACAGGAGGAGGGGCTCAGCTGAACGGCCTGCAGCCGACGATACAGTCGCTTCTGCATTTTCCGGTAGTAGTAGCGAACCGTCCGGCCGAAGCGGTCATAAACGGCATCCTTCAGATTATCGAAGCCAATTTTGACGATGAATGAAATCATAGAAACCGTATTTGAACCAGACCTGATATCGCCTGACACGTCGGACGATCTCGTGATCCCGTTCGGAGCTGTCCTGCGCGGCGGGGTACTGACGATCTCGTATCCTTCCCGGTTCGAGCCGACGGCAAGAAAGGCCGCCTCGCTCGGCGACCCGTTTGACGAAAGGGTACGCGACGGAATCGCGGAGCTTTTCGATCCTCCGGGGCGCGGCTTCGGCTTCCGGACGGAGGTGACGTCGACGTGCGTTTATACAGTTCCGCGGGGCTATGATCCGGACGTTTCCCTTATCAGGGAGGACACCCGCCGCATTGACGGCGCCGCCGCCGAAAAACTGATCGTAGATCTCGAGGAACTTCCCGATACGCCTTTTTTCGGTACGGTCATGGGGAGGCACCTTGTTTCGGCTGCCTGCCTGAACAGATATCCCGCCGGGGAGGGGTTCGAATACGATCTGTGGGTAGAGACCTGCTCCGAATTTGAAAACATGGGATGCGCGACGTCAAACGTCGTCTCTCTATGCCGCGACGCCGCAGAAAAAAACCGGTATCCGACTTATATATCCGAGACGGACAACCCGGGCTCCATGAGAGTCGCCGAAAAGGCGGGGCTGAAACTTTGTGCGAAAGAAATGAGGGTCATATGGTTCAGATGAGCGGAGGACTCAAATATGCCGTTTGACGCCGGAGTGACCGCCGCCGTCGCCCGCGAACTCAACGAAAAATTCGAGGGCGGCAGGATCGAGAAAATATTCATGCTGGAGAGGGACGTTCTTATTCTCGGCGTCCATCCCCGCGGAGGCTCGTCGCAGAGGATACTGATAGACGCGTCGGCGTCCGGGTCCCGCATCTGCGTGACAAACGCGGATTACGAAAACCCGAAGGTCCCTCCGATGCTCTGCATGCTTCTGAGAAAATACCTGACGGGGGCAAGGATCGTTTCGGTCTCCGCCCCCGTTTTCGACAGGGTCGTCGTGATCCGCTTCGAAACGCGCGACACCATGGGTTTTTCGGGCGAGAAACTGCTCGTAGCCGAGACAATGGGGAGATACGGGAACCTGATCTTCTGCGACGGAGAGGGAAAGGTGCTCGCCGCCGTCAGGACCTCGGACATCACCTCCGGTGAGCTGCGCCCGATCTATCCCGGCGCGAGCTACTCCTGGCCTCCTCAGCAGAACGGAAAGAGAGATCCGCTGACGGAGACAGAGGAGGGCTTTTTCGGCCGATTTCCCGACGGGATCCGGGGCCCGCGCGATATAATGAACGTATATTCTGGCATTTCGCCGTTCGTGTCACGCGATTTATTTGAAAGACAGCGGTCAGCCGGAGCGTATCAGGCGTTCTGTTATCTCACCGGACTGATAAAGGAACGCGCCTTCGAGCCGTGCGTGATCGAGGACGGCGAGGGCGTCGCGCGCGATTTCTGTTTTTACGTTCCGTTATCTCCGGGGGAGGGGCTGCGAGTTGTCCGCACTGATTCCGTTTCTGAGGCCGTGGAGCGCTTCTACGCCGACCGTTCGGGATCAGAGCGCCGCGCGCGTCATACGTCAGACATTCACCGGATAATGAAAAACGCCGCCGCGCGCCTTGTCAACAAGATAGAAAAACAGACGGCGGAGCTCGAGGATTGCGCCAGAAAAGAAGAATACCGCCGCACGGCCGATCTCATTACCGCAAATATGTACCGGCTTGAGAAGGGAATGACCGACGTTACGCTCATCGATTATTATTCCGAGGGAATGGAGCCCGTCACGGTAAGTCTCGATTCCCGTCTGACCCCTTCGCAGAACGCCGCAAAATATTACCGCGCGTACAATAAGAGAAAAACCGCCGAAACTGTTCTTAAAGAGCAGGTGGAAGCGGCGAAAAGGGAACTGTCGTACGTCTCATCCGTGATTACCTCGATTGAATCGGCTGAGAACGAGCGCGACGTTGACGAGATCCGCCGTGAGCTCGCCGATTCGGGTTATCTCAGGAAGAACCTGGCAAACGTACCGAAAAAGCTCCCGGAATCAAAACCGATGCGATTCCGTACTTCGGGAGGGATCGATATCCTTTGCGGAAAAAACAACAGTCAGAACGAGCTTGTGACGCACAGGCTCGCCGGGAAAAACGACCTGTGGTTTCATATAAAGGGACGCCCGGGTTCGCACGTGATACTGCTCTGCGGCGATACAGAGCCCGAAGCTTTGGATTATACCGAAGCGGCGACGGTAGCCGCCGCGTATTCCGACGCTTCGGACGGGGAGCTCGTCGCCGTGGACTATACGAGGGTAAAAAATCTGAAAAAGCCGCCCGCGTCCCGACCGGGGTACGTGACGTTCTCAACTAATTATTCGGCATACGTTACGGCAGACAGAAAGGCGGCCGACAGGCTGCGGATAAACGACTGCTGATAACGCGGAAAAATCAAGAAAACACGGCTTTCCGCCGAAGGACGGGAAGCCGTGTTTTGCGTTTTATCAGGATTATATGATCCCGACCGAACCGTTTTCGTCGGTCGCAACGGAAGAAGAGAAAAACTCAGTCATCGCCCTGATGAGATATTCCGTGTCTTTTGCTCCCGCCGTTTCGAACGAGGAATGCATCGAAAGCTGGGGAAGACCGACGTCGACCGCGTTTACCGGAGTCTTGGTTATTGCGATATTCCCGAGCGTGGATCCGCCCGGCATATCGGATCTGTTAGCAAAAACCTGCGTCGGGACCCCGGCTCTGCGGCAGATCTCGCGGAACACTCCGGCGGAAAACGCGTCGGTGCAGTATTTCTGGTTGGCGTTGAATTTTATTACTATCCCTCCGTTCAGCACGGGACGGTTGTCGGGGTCTGCATATTCCGGATGATTCGGATGGACGGCGTGCGCATTGTCCGCCGACACAAGAAAACTGCGGGCAAGCAGTTTAAGGTATCCGCTCCGGTTCATACCGAGCGACTCGGAAATGCGGAAGAGAACGTCTCCGAGCATCGCCGAGCCCGCGCCCTGTTTGGTCGACGAGCCGACCTCCTCGTTGTCGGCGGCGTACAGGACGGGGATCGATGCGCCGCGCCCGGCGCCTGCAAATCCCTCGGTAAGCGCGAAAAGCGACTGCAGATCGTCGAGCCGCGGCGACGAGACGAACTCGTTTTCGGCGCCCCATACGACGCCGCCGTTCTGATAGAGCATAAGGTCCGTCCCGACGATGTCGCCGGGTTCGCACCCCGCGGCGCCGGCTATCACCTTTTTTAAATCGCATTTTTCGTTGAGCGAAAAAATCGCCCTCATATCGCTTGCGAGGTTGTACGTCGCCCCGCTGTTTGCGTTGCGGTCCATGTGTATCGCGACGGACGGGATGATGAAAAGCGGCTTTTCAAGATCCACGTTCTTTGTAACGATCTTTCCTTCCCGCGTGAAGGCGACTCTTCCTGCGGCGGAAAGCGGCCTGTCGAGCCACGTGGCGCAGAGCATCCCGCCGTAGCCCTCGGTGTTAACCTTTACGTATCCGTTCGAAAAGGACGTCGGATTGTCTTTTATGCGAAAAGACGGGGAATCGGTATGCGCGGCGCCGATCATAAAACCGGCGGGAGGGCAGTCCGGGATCCTGAAAGCTATGAGCGACGAGCCGTTTCTCGTGACGTAATATCCGTTTCCGGGTTCGAGCCGGAAGTCGTCGCCTTCGGATAATCTGAGAAAACCGCGGTCAGAGAGGATCTCGGATATCCTGTCGATACAGTGAAACGGAGAGACCGAGCGGTTTATGAAATCAAGAAGTTTTTCATTCGTTGTCATTTTTAACCTCAGATGAGTTTAAGAAAGTCTTCCGGTGTGTTGAGAATCATCAGCGCGCCGTTTTCCGTCAGGGCTTCGGGAGGTCTGTATCCCCAGCCCACCCCGACCGGCTGCATACCCGCTGCAAGGGACAGCGTCATATCGACGTCCGAATCGCCTATGAACGTCACGCGGTCAGGCGACGGGGCGCCGAGTTCCTTTGCTATGTGAAGCGCCCCTTCGGGCGAGGGCTTGGGCGGGAACCCCGCCCCGGTCCCGAGCGAAAAATCAACGAGTCCGGGGAACAGTTTTCCGACAAGCCCCCCGACCATCGGGTCCTGTTTGTTCGAGACGACTCCGACGCGCGCGCCGGCGCGGCGGAGGATCTCCAGCCCTTTTTTCGCTTCAGGAAACGGGCGTGTGCTCATACTGTAGTATTTCCGGTATTCTTCGTCGTACACCCCGAGTGCGCGGCTCACGGCTTCCTCGTCGCCGCGCATATCTTCGGGAAGGCAGCGCATGACGAGCATCCTCGCTCCGTTGTTTATTGATGCGTGCACTCTTGCCCGGTCGACGGGAGGCAGCGAAAGGATGCCGAACGCCGAATTCATCGCATACGTTATGTCGTCGAGCGTGTCGGCGAGCGTTCCATCAAGATCGAAAATAAAATAACCGGTTTTTCTGTATTCAGCTTTCATTGTTTTCGTTGATCTCGCTGAAATTGCCGAGCTGAAGGAACCAGAAGGGAGGTTTTGAGTCGCAGTCGAGAAAACGGCCGTCTTTCAGCACGGCGATCTGTCTGAACGCGTCGGTGTTGTCATAAAGATGAACTTCATCGAAAAGCGGGAGCAGAATGTGAAGTCTGCCGTTCATCGCGTTGTATTTGCTTATAATATACGAATCGGCGATCCCGTGGCCGCCGTTCGCCATCCTGCGGTGGACGCGGTCGAGCGCGACCTCCACGTTATCGACTCCGATGAAATACAGGTGGGAGTAAAAGCCGTTCTGTTTCGCGATTTTCAGATGACGTTGGGTGGCTCCTCCCGAAAAAGTCGTTTCGACATGAAACGACGTTTTTTCGGATATGTATCTGTCCATAAGCCGGACCGCCTGCTTCGACGCCCTGAACTGGGTTATGGGGTCGCGAGGGTCGCCGAGCGAAGCCGCGATCTCATCGGTGTTGATCCTCATCCCGAGATCGCGCTCCCCCTTGAGCACCCTGTACAGCGACGTTTTTCCCGCTCCGTTGATCCCGGCGATTACCGTGAAAACGGGTTTTTTTCCGGAGTTCACAGCAGCGTCTCCCCGACGATTCGTTCCTGCGCAAGCTGAAGCTTAAGATTGATCAGCGTGCGGTAAAAGATCGCCTCTTCGCGGCTCTCGGCTGCGGAAAGGGAAGCTTCAAGCTCGTCTATGGAAACGAGCAGGAACCCGCTGTAGGTTATCTTTTTCTCTTTACTGCTGATGTTGTCCTTCATTCCTGTTTTCATTTTCTATCTTTTCAAGAAGAGCTTTGATCCGCTCGGCCGGCTTGAGAAGATGGCTTATCGTCTGGTCACAGTTGAGAGTGTCAATTATGAGAGATACGTATTTGCTCATATCGACCTGACGGTACCATTCTCTCTGCATGAGCTCGGGAGAGCGATAAATCAGGTTGGTGGTGAATATCTTGGAGATAATTCCGTCGGCGTACGCTTTGTCTATCGCTTCGAGCCCCTCGCAGAACAGTCCGAAGGTGGCAAAGGCGAAAATGCGCTTTGCTCCGCGTTCTTTCAGGCTGCCGGCGACGTCGAGGATCGACTGGCCGGATGAAATTATGTCGTCGACGATTATTACGTCCTTGCCTTTTACCGAACGCCCGAGGTATTCGTGCGCAACGATCGGATTTTTGCCGTTTACCACGACGGAGTAGTCGCGGCGTTTGTAGAACATACCGAGGTCGAGGGAGAGCATCGACGAATAGTACATCGAGCGGGTCATTCCGCCCTCGTCCGGAGAAATGATCATAAGGTGGTCCCTGTCGAGGACAATGTCCTTCACCGTCTTGACGAGGGCTTTTATCATCTGATAGGTCGGCTGTATGTTGTCAAATCCGATGAGAGGGATCGCGTTCTGAACGCCGATATTATGACAGTCGAAGGTTATGATATTCGTGACGCCCATATTTTCGAGCTCCCTGAGAGCGACGGCGCAGTCGAGCGACTCACGGACGTGACGCTTGTCCTGCCTGCTCTCGTAAAGCATGGGCATTATAACGGTTATGCGGCGCGCCTTGCCTCCTATCGCGTTTATGATGCGCTTGAGATCGGCGAAATGATCGTCGGGGCTCATCGGATATTCCTTGCCGTACATTTTGTACGTCACGCCGTAGTTGTAAAAATCGGAAATGATATAGACGTCGCGCCCGCGGTACGATTCGTGAAGCACGGCCTTGCCTTCGCCGTTGCTGAATCTCTTGAGCTCCGGAAAAACGATGAAACTTTCGTTGCCCCTGCTCCCGCGCCACTCCTGAAGATAGTTGTTGACCTTGCCGACGAACTCTTCGCAGCCGGGCATGCCGACGACGGACAGTTCGCCGAAATAATTGTTGTCCATAATTGACCTCCGAACCGTTGGTGATAAAATTATAGCATATAACGCGTCTCAATTCAAGCGAGGAAGAGTAATAATTATCGTAAGCGCCCGGCTTTTTTTGTTCCCGTCTTATTGACAAACAGACGGCTTTGATATATAATCTTAACGAACCCACCGAAAGGCAGAGAGAAAATGGCAGACGATATATTTGACGAGGAAATATTCACCCTCACGGACGAGGACGGAGTTGAAAAGCAGTTCGAGCTTATCGGCTCGACGGAGCTGAACGGCGAGACCTACCTCGCGCTCGTACCCCTCGAGGATAACGAAAACAACGAATACGTGATACTCAAATCGGACGTTGACGAGGAAGGGGACGATATCCTCGTGACGATCGACGACGACGACGAGTTCAACAAGGTCGCTGAGATCTTCGACGAAGAGCTTTTTGAAGAAATAGATTACGACGCATGACTTGAAGCCTGCGCTGTTCGATAATGGAAGGTCGTTAAAACCTACACGAATTAAATGGAGCCCGGAACCGCCATCAAGTAATGCAGGCCTCTCCGCCTACGCGCGGATCGACGGAAACGTGAACGACGCGGGAGGGCACCGCCCTGCTTGAAAGCAGGTTTCGAATGACCGCCGACGGCAGCGCGGGTTTTATTGAAATAACAGGAGTGAAATGATGGACAGCAAAAGAATAAGAGAACTGAGCGAGATTTCGGCAAAGATCAAACTCGGAGCGCTCGAGGGAGTTTACTGCGCGGCGTCCGGCCACCCGGGAGGATCGCTTTCGATCTCGGACCTGCTCGCTTATCTGTATTTTGAAGAAATGAACGTGGATCCGCATGATCCAAAAAAAGAAGACAGGGACCGGCTCGTCCTTTCAAAAGGGCACAGCGCACCGGGGCTTTACGCGGCGCTCGCTCTCAGGGGATTTTTTCCGACGAAGGACCTTAAAACTCTTCGTCAGGCCGACAGTTATCTGCAGGGACATCCCGATATGAAGGGGACGCCCGGGGTCGACATGACGACGGGCTCGCTCGGTCTCGGGATATCCGCGGCCTGCGGCATTGCGCTTGCCGGAAAGATCAGAAAACAGGACTATCGCGTTTACTCGATCGTGGGCGACGGCGAATCGGAGGAAGGACAGGTCTGGGAGGCCGCGATGTTCGCGGCGGCCAAAAAGCTCGACAATCTGACGCTGTTTCTTGACTTCAACGGCCTTCAGATAGACGGCCCGGTCACGTCGGTCAACGACCCGACCCCGTTCGACAAAAAATTCGAAGCTTTCAACTGGAACGTCATCACGATAAACGCCCATGATTTCAATGAAATTGAAGCGGCGGTGAAGGCGGCGAAGGAATGCAAGGGCAGACCCACGGCGATAATCTGCCGCAGCGTAAAGGGCAAGGGCGTCTCCTTCATGGAAAACAACGTGAAGTGGCACGGGAGCGCTCCCAAGAAAGAAGAGTATGAGCAGGCTGTGAGCGAGATAAACGCTTATATTAAATCGCTCGGGGAGGCATGAAATGGCTGATAAGATAGCAACGAGAGAGGCCTACGGAAACGCCCTCCTTTCGCTCGGCAGGGAAAACGAAAAAATCGTCGTGCTCGACGCCGACCTTGCCGAGGCGACGAAAACGGTTAAATTCAAAAAAGAAATCCCCGAGAGGTTTTTCGACTGCGGTATTGCCGAGGGTAATATGATCTCGATCGCCGCGGGACTTGCGGCGTCGGGTCTTATTCCGTTCGCAAGTTCGTTTGCGATGTTCGCCGCGGGACGGGCGTTCGAGCAGGCACGCAATTCCGTCGGATATCCTCATCTCAACGTCAAGATCTGCGCGACCCACGCGGGAATAACGGTCGGAGAAGACGGCGCGACTCATCAGTGCCTCGAGGATTTTGCGACGATGCGCTCCATACCCGGATTTGTGGTAATGAGCCCGTCGGACGCCGTGGAGACCGAAGCCATGATACGCGCGGCGGCCGATTATTACGGGCCTTGCTATATCCGTCTCGGCCGATATGCGGTCCCGGTCATAAACGACGTTCCCGGATACAGGTTCGAGATAGGAAAGGGAATAACCCTTCGCGAAGGGAGCGACGTAACGCTGATTGCAAACGGAGTGACGGTCTCGCTGTCTCTCGAAGCGGCGGACATTCTCGCCGCCGAGGGCATTTCCGCCCGCGTCATAAACATACATACAGTCAAGCCGATCGACTCGGAACTGATTGAAAAGTGCGCCAGGGAGACGGGCCTCATCATAACCGTCGAGGAGCACAACGTAATCGGCGGTCTCGGCTCCGCGGTATGTGAAACGGTGTGCGACAGCTTCCTGGTTCCGGTCGTCAGAGTCGGGATACAAGACAGGTTCGGAAGATCGGGAAAGGTCCCGGCCCTCCTTGAAATGTACGGCCTCACCCCCGCCCGGATAGCCGCGCGTGTAAAAGACGCCGTTAACGGCATTAAGAAATGATTTTATGAGCAAAGCACCGGATTACAGCCCCGATTACGCCTCGATGGACGGCTGGGAGGTTTATTCAAAAAATCTTGCCATAGAATACGAGCAGTCCGTCGATGAGGGGCTTGACGTTGAGCGTTATAAAAATCTTTTCGATGCCGTCGCCGAGCTTCCGGACGGCGCCGAAAAGGAGCGCCTTTCCGATATCATTTTCGAAATGGTCTCGGAGTCGGGCGTAAAGGAAGATTATCCTTATAACGAGCCGTCGGATCTCGAAGGCATACGCGCTCTGAGAGACGGCAGATCGGTCTCTGCTCCGCCTCCCCGGGATGACATTCTCGAGGATAAGATAAGCGGCGCGTGGAACGGAAGAATAGCCGGCTGTCTTCTCGGAAAGATTCTCGAAGGAACTTGGGCATGCTTTTTCGTCCCGCTTCTCAGAGAAACCGGCAATTACCCGATGCACCGTTACCTTCTCAGGAGCGACGTAGAAGGCCGTGATTTGTCAAAATATTACATTGATCAGGGAAGAGACTGTTACGCCGACGAGATTGAATGCGCACCGTCAGACGACGACACGAACTATACGGTCATCTCGCAGAAGCTGATAGAAAGATACGGCCGCGAATTTACCACATCGAACGTGGGCGAAATCTGGATTGCTCTCCAGCCGAAGGGAGCATACTGCACGGCCGAGCGCGTCGCGTTCCTGAATCTTGTCCGCGGGCT
>JAFTDQ010000148.1 GCA_017454075.1 Clostridia bacterium | reverse complement strand
GTTCTTTTGCAAAACTAAAAGCGGGTCTCAACCCGCTTTTAGTTTTGGCGGAGAAGAAGGGGATCGAACCCTTGCGCCGGTTGCCCGACCTAACAGTTTAGCAAACTGCCCCCTTAACCCCTTGGGTACTTCTCCAAAGCGGAGATATTATACCACAACGCCCCGCTTTTTACAAGCCCCAAATATTAACTTTCTGTGAATATTTCGACGGTCAAGCGAGATCTTCGCCCCGGACGCGCCTCGCTATGAAGGGAACCGCGCCGATGATCGCTCCGACGACGGCTGTGACGATTATTTCCGGTATCATATAAAGCCCGTTATAAACCGTGGAGTAGACGAGTGCAAGCCCCGATCCGCTGAACTTTGAGAGAATGCTTTCCGAAAGCGACGCGTACCAGGTCCCGGGATACGTCTCGGCGGCGTCCTCGAAGAACCATTCCGCCCACTGCCCGAAAAAGATCCATCCGGAAAAGATGTGGCTGATATATCTTGCGGTGAGCCCTATTATCGAGCCGAAAGCGAGCTTTATCGGACCGCGTTTGCTCTTTCTGAGAATCCCGGAGAGTCCGATCGCCGTGTAAGCTACGATATAATCGAGCAGGAGCATGAAGACCGTCTCGTACCAGTGTTCAAGCATAAGGCTCGACGCGTTCTTGGCAAGCCCCAGAACGAGCTGAATGACGCCCGTTATGATTCCGGCGAGGAGCCCCTGTCCGAGACCGTATCTCACGCCGATGTAAACGAGCGGCAGGCATGAGACCAGCGTGACCTTCCCTCCGAAGGGAAGCTGAAGGAACGGGACGAGATCGCTGACCATCGACAGAGCAAAGGCGAGCGCGATCATTATCGCCGTTTCAACGAGTCGTTCCGTTTTTTTGCTCCTTTTTGACTTTATACCAGTCTGAATTGCGGAGCTTGATTTCGGTTTTTCCACATCATATTCTACTTCAAAAACTGTGCCACAATACTCGCATTTAATCGTTTTCTCCGCTTGGGGGGACTTGAGCGTTGCTCCGCAGTTTGGGCATTTAGTGCAATTCAACTCTTTGATTTTCATGTTTCCATCCTTTCGGTCACCATAAGTGAAAGAGAAATTCCGCACATGAAACCACGTGCGGAATTGTGTGTCTTGTAAGACGACATAAACTTCCTACGCCGGTATTACCCGTTTCAGGTTCGAGGGACAGCGATCTCTCGCATCTCAGCCTTTCGGCGCCCCTGTTATGTGCGAACGGAATTATACCACCGGCGGGGAAAAATGTCAAGTGTTTTCTTTTTTTCCGTAGAACAGTTTTTCGAGTTTTCCGTCAAGGAAACCGAGAAGCTTCCTGAGCTGAATGAGCCGGAAAAATCCGCGGCGTATGAGGTCGATAAGCAGGCAGACCGTAAAAATGACAAGCGCGGCGCCGATCGATTTCAGCGACAGAATGTACCAGGGTTCTTTGGCAAAGGCTTTTGCAAACCCCTTGACGAGATCGTCCCAGATCAGGGGATGGACGTGGATAAGATAAACGGCGAGGGATGACGGCGCGAGGAACTCGATCACCGCGCGGACCGGCCTGCTCTTCGGGTCTATCCCCGCGCAGGCGAGGAAGATCGCAATTCCCGAAATAACGATCGTCGGAGAAGTGTAGTTCACCCACCTGCCGAATCCCCTCAGCTTCAGGAAAAACGTTATTCCGACGGCGGCGAAATAAACAAGCACGGAAAGCCATACCGGAGGTCTGAACTCCATCTCTTCTTTAAGTCTTGACAGCCAGCCGCCGGCGATATACATGATGCAGAGCCAGAACGCGGAATAACCGCCCGAGAGCCCGAACACGCTGACGTCGAATATGGCGGGAAGAAAACACATTATTCCCATCACTCCCGCAAGAGTGAGCGACAGGGTCCTTATCGGAAGCCCGTTTATCGCTTTGTTCAGGACCGGCTGAAATATCACCATCCCGAAAAACGCCGTCATGTACCAGTACTGATACTGCATGATCGGAAACGCGGCGTTGAACCAGGTGCCCTCGACTATAAGTTCGGGCTTGAAAATCGCGTATCCCGCCGTTATGAGGAGGGTATAGAACAGGACTTCGAGCCATATCGTGATCGGGCGGGAGATCCTGAATTTGCTTTTGCGGCCGACGTAACCGCTTATCAGGGCGTAACAGTTTACGGCGCAGTATGCGCCGATCTCAAGAAACCATGCGGCGCGGTATCCCGGAGTCCCGGCTTTGCTGTATCCGAGGACCATACCCTGACCGAGGGTGTGGAGCATACAGATAAAAAACATCGAGAGCATTCTCAGTATTTCAATACCGCAGTGGCGATGCTTTGTTTCGGTCATTTTTTCCTCCGTTTTGAGCGTTCTGCGTATTATACGAACGGGACGGTGATTTTCCTTATTGCTTCATCAAAATTATATCACACGGGGCTGTGAGTGTCAATACCGCACTTGACCTATGCCCCTCGTTGTGATATAATATCATGAATAGTTGTTTCGGAGGCTGCAGTGCTCAAAGACGGTAAGATTTACGTCGCCGTAAGCGGCGAAAAAGAACTGTATCTGCTCCCGCGCATGGCGAACAGGCACGGGATCATAACCGGGGCGACCGGAACGGGAAAGACGGTCACTCTGAAGGTTTTGGCCGAGTCTTTTTCCGATCTCGGCGTGCCGGTATTCCTTTCAGACGTAAAGGGCGATCTGACCGGGACCTGCGTCCCCGGAAAGGAAACGGAGGACATGAAGGAGCGGATCGCTCGCTTCGGTATTTCCGATATCTTCCGGTTCAGCTCCTATCCGACGCGATTCTGGGATATTTTCGGTGAAAAAGGACATCCCGTAAGGGTGACAATTTCGGGGATGGGTCCCGTTCTTCTTTCCCGGATGCTCGGTCTGACAGACGCCCAGTCCGGAGTCCTTAACGTCGTGTTCAGGGTCGCCGATGAAAACGGTCTGCTGCTCTACGACCTTAAGGACCTGAACGCGATCGTCAGATACGTAGGAGACAACAGGACGGAGTTTTCCGCGGAATACGGAAATATCGCTCCCGCTTCGGTGAACGGGATTCTCAGGACTATCCTGCAGTTCGAGAACGAGGGCGGAGATGCGCTGTTCGGTCTGCCCGAGCTCGATATAAAAGATCTCATGACGACCGACGACGCGGGACGGGGGTATATCAACGTCCTTGAATCCGAGAAGCTCATAAACAGTCCCGGAGTGTACTCCATATTCCTTTTGTGGCTCATGACAGAGCTTTTCGAAAAGCTCCCCGAGGCGGGCGACCCCGAAAAACCGGTGATCGTGTTTTTCTTCGACGAGGCGCATCTGCTTTTCGAGGAGGCGCCCGGAACGCTTATTCAGAAAATCAAACAGGTCGTGCGCCTGATAAGGTCAAAGGGCGTCGGAGTTTATTTTGTGACTCAGTCGCCGTCGGATATCCCCGATTCGGTCCTTTCTCAGCTGTCGAACAAGATCCAGCACGCGCTTCGCGCATATACGCCGAAGGAACAGAAGGCGCTCCGCGCCGCGGCGATGTCGTTCAGGATAAATCCGGAGTTCGATACGGCAAAGGCGATTTCGGAGCTCGGGGTCGGCGAGGCCGTCGTCTCATTCCTTGATGAAAAGGGCGTTCCCGTGATGGCGGAGAAGGCGAAAATCCTCCCTCCTCAGAGCATGATGGGCGCCTGCGACGATCATTTCGTCACGGAGGCAATAAACGGTTCGGAGCTCGAATCAAAATACCGGGAGCCCGAGGATCCGGAGTCGGCGTACGAGATTATAGAGGCGGCGAGGGAGACACTTGCGGCTGAGAAGAAAAAAGAAGAAAAAAAGTATTCTTCGGGTCTTACGAAAGTAACGGGTCGGGCGGGAAAGGCCGCCGTCAGTTCCGTCAGCAGATCGATAAGCTCAAGCATCGTCAACTCTCTCACGGGAGGAAAGGCGGTCAGCCCGTCGACTGCTCTGAAAAGAGCGGCGACCAGCGCGCTGAATACGATTATGCGAGGCTTTTTCGGCAATATAAAGTAAAATATACGGGAGAAAGATATGAAATTATACGACGAGCTCGTCGCCCGCGGTCTTATCGCGCAGGTGACGAATGAAAAGGAAATAAGCGAGATGATAAACGCCGGAAAGGCAACGTTCTACATCGGTTTTGACTGTACCGCGGACAGTCTGACGGCGGGACATTTCATGGCCCTGACGCTTATGAAGCGCCTCCAGCAGGCGGGAAACAGGCCGATCGCCCTTATCGGCGGAGGCACGACGATGATCGGCGACCCCTCGGGACGCACGGACATGCGGAAAATGCTCACGATTGACGATATCAACCACAACGCCGAATGCTTCAGAAAGCAGATGGAGAGGTTTATCGAATTCGGAGAAGGCAAGGCGCTTATGGTCAACAACGCCGACTGGCTTCTCGGACTGAACTACGTCGAGCTTCTGCGCGAGGTCGGGACGTGTTTTTCCGTCAACAACATGCTTCGCGCAGAGTGCTACAAGCAGAGGATGGAAAAAGGTCTTTCATTCTTCGAATTCAATTATATGATCATGCAGTCGTACGACTTCTATTACCTGTTCCGGCATTACGGCTGCAATATGCAGTTCGGCGGAGACGATCAGTGGTCTAACATGCTCGGAGGCACCGAACTCATCAGGAAAAAGCTCGGCAAGGACGCGCACGCGATGACGATAACCCTGCTGACGGATTCTCAGGGCAAAAAAATGGGCAAGACCGCCGGCAACGCCGTATGGCTCGATCCGAATAAGACGAGTCCCTACGATTTCTTCCAGTACTGGAGAAACGTTGACGACGCCGACGTCCTCAAATGCATCAAGATGCTCACGTTCCTTCCGATGGAGCAGATCAACGAAATGAGCGCGTGGGAGGGCTCTCAGCTCAACCGCGCAAAGGAAATCCTCGCATACGAGCTTACTGAGATGGTGCACGGTAAAGAGGAGGCCGAAAAGGCGCTTGCCGCGTCGAAGGCGGTTTTCGGAGCGGGCGGAGTTTCCGACGATATGCCGTCGACCTGGATACCGGCCGGGGCGCTTTCCGGCGGAAGCGTTCAGGTCGCCGATCTGCTCGTTGCGGGCGGACTCGCCGGCTCAAAGGGTGAAGCGAAACGTCTTATACAGCAGGGCGGAGTCGCCGTGGACGACGAGAAGGTCACGGACCTTTTTGCGACTGTCAGCGCAGAGAAGCTCTCCGGCGGGGTAATCGTAAAAAAAGGCAAAAAGATATTCCACCGCTTTGTTACGGAATCCTGAAATGACCGGGCAAAGGGCGTACGATCTGATTGAAAAAATACCGGACGCGGTCTGCAGAAGGGACGTGCCGTGCGCGACTCTCTGCACATTCAGGACGGGCGGGACGGCGGAGTTTGTTGCCGAGCCCGGAAACGCTTCCGCTCTGAAAAGAATACTGGAGATTTGCGCCGATACGGGCGTCAGGTATTTTATTCTCGGGAACGGAAGCAATCTGCTTTTTTCCGATCTCGGATTTGACGGCGTCATTGTCCGTACTTCGCGAATGAAAAGAGTGACGGGCGAAGGAACGACCGTCCGCGCCGGGTGCGGCGCGCTCCTTTCGGCGGTTTCGTCCAAAGCGCGGGCCTGGTCGCTCACCGGCCTTGAATTTGCCGAAGGCATCCCGGGAACGCTCGGCGGCGGAATATTCATGAACGCGGGTGCGTACGGCGGGGAGCTTAGCAGCGTCGTGAAAAGCGTGAGCGCCCTCGATACCGTAACGCTAGAAATCCGGGAGTACGGCCCCGCAGAATGCGGCTTCGGATACCGCGCGTCGCGATTTCAGGGCGGCGGTGAAGTGATTCTGTCAGCCGAACTTGCGCTCGAAAAAGGCGACGGAGAAAAAATCGGGGGAGAGATGGCCCGTCTCAGGACGATGAGACGCGAAAAACAGCCGCTCAGATACCCTTCCGCCGGGAGCGCTTTCAAGCGCCCGGCAGGGGACTATGCGGCGCGGCTTATCGACTCTTGCGGCCTGAAAGGTTTTTCATCGGGAGGCGCGGCGGTCTCAGAAAAACACGCCGGATTCGTGATCAACAAAGGCGGAGCGGAATCCGCCGACGTTATCGCCGTGATGAGAGCGGTGCGGACCGCCGTGTTTGAAAAGACGGGTGTGCTTCTCGAACCCGAGATACGTTATATTGCGCACGGTTCGGAGGTGATTCCCGATATTTTCTCGGGAGGGCAGGAATGAGATTCACTCACGTTATTTTTGATCTCGACGGCACCCTCACCGATCCCGGAGTCGGGATCACGAACTCGGTCGCCTACGCACTTGCAAAATACGGCGTAGCGCCGCCGGCGAGGGAAGAGCTTTATCGTTTTATCGGCCCGCCGCTTATCAATATGTTCATGTCGGAATACGGCATGTCGGAGAAAGACGCCCGGCGAACGCTCGGGTATTACAGAGAATATTTCGCGGATCGCGGAATATATGAAAATAAACTTTATCCCGGGATAGCCGGGATGCTTGAAAAGCTGTCCGCGCGAGCCGGTCTTGCCCTGGCGACGTCGAAGCCGGACGTTTATACCGAAAGGATCCTCAATCATTTCGGGATCGGGAAATATTTTTCGGACGTATCGGCTGTCTCTCTCGACGAGAGCGGGCCGGACAAGAGCGGACTCATACTGACCGCGCTTGAGAAAATGGGAGTCTCCCCGTCGGGCAGGGTCGCAATGGTCGGCGACAGAAGGTTCGACATGGAAGGCGCCCGCCGCGCGGGCGTTACTCCCATAGGTGCGCTTTACGGATTCGGCACGGAAGAAGAGCTCCTGTCATCCGGCGCGGAAATGATCGCGCGGGACGTCGCTGAGCTCGGAATGATTCTTCTGGGAAATTAAAAGGCGCGTTTTTTCAGATTGTTTAAAGACTGGATAAGGATTTTTAACCGCACATCCGTATAATATCGGGAGAGGGCGCGTCAGTCTCTCTGCCCGCGGAGTTTTTGAGGCATGAACAACAGAGAAAGAAAGAATAAATATTCCTTCCGGACCGCCGCGCTGTCGGCGGCGCTCTCAGCTGTTCTTCTCTCGTCCTGCGCTGTTTCGTACGCCGGAGGGTACAGCGTCCCCGATCCCGGCATGAGTCCGGACAGGCCGGCCGCGACCGCCGGAGACGTTTCGCTCTCCCCGCTTGCATTTGAGCCTTCTGAGTTCGTTTCGCTGACAGAAACCGCGAATGAGCCCGAAAAAAGCCGTGAGACGGAAAAAGCGCCTGAGACAACGAAGGAAAAGGAAACCTCAAAAACGCCGGTTACGGTCAGAACAGACGAGATCACTACGTTTTTCTCGGTCGAGGAGCTGGACGCCCTCGACGATCTCGAAAGCTATTTCTCCGGCTTTGAAAACGCGCATGACGACGACGATTCCTCTGTAAACGATACCGTCGCCGCCGATCCCGAGGCGACCGATGAGATACTTCAGACTCTTTTCAGCCCGACGGAATTCTATTCCGTACCGCTTTCATATTCAAAGCAGCACGTGGTCATGGAAATCGCAGATCAGTTCGGAATTTCCCCGGTTATGATGTTCGGAGTTATGTACGCCGAAACGCATTATAACGCCGACAACGGCATCTCGGCAAACGGAAAATACATAGGTGTCATGCAGATAGCAAAGGGTCATCTTACAAAACTTAACGCACGTTTCGGCATCACGGATCTGCAGGACTTCATTCAGAACGTCACGGCCGGCGCGTATTATCTTTCGTATTACACTTCGTTCAGCAAACGCTACAATACGAAGGAGTTCAATAACGAGGGCGATCTTATCGACATGGCCCTGATGTGCTATCACCGGGGGGAGGGAAACGCGCTCAAGCTCTGGCGCAAAGGCACTCTGACGGACGGATACTGTACTAAGGTCAAAAATGAGATGGCCCGGATCATCAAGGCGGGACCTGTGATCCCCACGGAGGACAATTTATGAAGAAGAGCGTTCGCCTGAGGGTAAGGTCGTCGGCATACACCTTCGACGGGTCGGAGCCGCCCGACAAAAGCGCGGAGCCGGAGGTCATCAGATATTCCACGTCCGGCGTATTTTCCGACGATAACGGATCATGCGAGATCACGGTCTTCGAGCCCGACGAGCTCGGTCTCGGGAAGGATACCGTGACCGTTCTGTCATACCGCAGGACGGACAAAAAGGCGCTCACCATAACGAGAAAGGGCGATCTCAGCTTTACGATACCGCTTGACACGCGGTTTCCGTCGGTTGACTGCACGCTGAGTTTTCTCGGCCTCGGCACCCCCGTTTCGGTGTGGACGAAAAAACTGCACAACACGGTCAGGGACGGATCCGGGGCTGTTCTCTGCGAATATTCCGTGACGGCCGGGGGGATCAGGATAGAAATGGTCAGACTGTTTATTGAGGTCTCGGACGATGGCTGACAAAAGACAGGGTACGGCAAAAAAGCCGTCCCCGGCGCTGACTCCGGCGGAATTTTCGGATCTTATTACAAAATCCGGGCTGAGCGGCGGGTATCTCTTTTACGGGGAAGAGGATTATCTGAAAAATCACTATTTTTCCGAAGCAAGAAAAAAGCTCCTTCCTCTTGACGATTATTTTGACTTCGTCGGTATGACCGCCGAGGATTATACGCCGGACGGTCTTGCCGAAGCGATAGCTTCCGCTCCTTTTCCCAACGAGAAAAAACTGATAAAGCTCAGCAATCTGCGGCTCGAATCGTTTAAAGAAGCGCAGGTCGCGTCTCTCTGCGAGGCCTGCTCCGCGCTCGATACGTATAAGGATTCCGTGGTTATTCTGATACTCGCGGCGTCCGACGCCGCGAACGACGTCAGATCGTCTCAGTTCAGGGCTCTCGGAAAGGTCCTGAAGCCCGTTGAATTCGGGCGGGAAGACCCGCGGAGACTTTCAAAATGGATAGCGCGGCACTTTGCCGGGGAAGGGGTTTTTGCGGATCAGGACGCGTGTGACAGGCTCATATCCCTTTCGGGAAGAGATATGTACACCCTGAAAAGCGAAACCGAGAAAATATCTGCGTACGTGAAGCAGAACGGGCGCGACAGAGCGACCGAAAAAGACGTTTATTCCCTTGCTTCACGCAATACGGAGTTCGGAGAATACGATTTTGCCGACGCGATACTTCACCGTGACGCCGAGCGCGCCTTTGCGATCCTTTCGGAATACAGAACAAAAAAGTATAAGCCGGAGCTCGTGCTTTCCGGCATATCCTCGACGGTTTGCAGCATATACTCGGTAAAACTGTGCTCCGATTCGGGACTCGGTCAGGACGATATCGCCTCCCGTCTCGGGATACATCCTTACAGAGTCAGACTATATTCCCGCGCAGCCTCCGGAAGCTCGGCGTCAAAGCTCGCGGCGCTCGTCACGATATGTTCCGAAGCCGACGACATAATGAAAAACACCGGGATCGACAGTTATTCCGTCCTCGAAAAACTCACTGCGGAGGCGCTGTCGAGATGAACGGAAACAAAAGCCGTCTGAAAAACGCGCTGCTCAACGCGCTCCTTATTTCGGCAACGCTCGTGCTTGTCTTTATTTCGGCGTTTTATCACATTATGTCGTTTGACGGAGACGAATACGCCGCCGTGGAATACGCCGTGATAACGGCCGTCGTCACCTTTATCGGGCAGACGGGCGTTCTTCTGATTTCTTACGTCAACAGAAAGAAGCTTGCGTCGGCTTTTTCGGCGGTCCTTTTCGGAGTCTGCACGGTCTGCTACTTCATTATCGTCCTCTCGGGCGCCGCCTCTTTCGGCAATGAAGGAACAGACGCGCTGCTCCTCGTTCTCACGGTCCCTTCGGAGGCGTTTGCGTCGATAGGACGCGGGACCATCGTCCCCGGGATAATTACGCTTACCCTCACGCTTCTGTCCGTCGCGGCGGCCGTCGTTCCTTCGGGAAAAAGGAGAAACGGAGGATGAACGGACTTGATAAGCCGAGGATAGACCTCCCGGTGATTGTTGAAGGGAAATACGATAAGATAAGACTTTCGTCCGTCTTCGACTGCGACGTTATAGTGCTGAACGGTTTTTCTTTTTTCAGAGACGACGGGAAAAAAGAGACGATTCGAAAGATTGCAGAAAAAAGCAGGATTCTTGTGCTTACCGATTCCGACAGGGCGGGGATGTTCATCCGTACCCGGCTCAGAAATATCGTTCCGCGCGACAGGATAATCGACGTTTACGTTAAACCGGTACGCGGGAGGGAACGCCGCAAGGACAGGGAGTCGGCCGACGGGATAATCGGCGTCGAAGGCGCGGAAAAAGAAGAGCTTCTGCGGGTGTTCGCCCCTTACATCGGAGGGACCGTTTCCGCTTCGGACGATAACAGGATAACCAAAGCCGATCTGTATCTCATGGGTCTTAGCGGGAGACCTTCATCCGCCGCAAAGAGAGACGCCGTATGCGCGCGGCTCGGACTTCCTCCGATGTCGTCTCAGTCGTTTCTTGACGCCGTAAATATGCTTTCGGACAAAGAAACGATTGACGCGATCTGCGCGGAGCTTTTCGGTTGAGTCAATCACATGAAAGAAAAAATTGCCGTTTTTTTCCGACACGGGAAAATCATGCTGAAAACTTTTTTTTATAAACTTCGCGAAAAACTCAGACAGCCGGAGGTGTGGCTCTACCTCCTCTTCGGCGTGCTCACGACGGTAGTTGACTGGACGGTCAGCTTTCTTCTGTACGGCATTCTCGGCGGTGCGATTGACGAAAAGCCTTTTCTGATCCATTTCGCAAACGCCGCCGCGTGGACCGCCGCCGTACTTTTCGCGTTCGTGACGAACAGGCTGTTCGTTTTCAAAAGCAAACGCAGAGGAAAGGGCGTTCTTGCCGAGCTTGCTGCTTTTGCCGGGGGACGGGTTCTTACCCTGCTTTTGCAGGAGGCGATATTTGCCGTTTTCTTTGACTGGCTCGGCCTGAACGAATACGCAGTCAAGATAGGCGCGGCGGTGATCGTCGTTATACTGAACTATTTTATCAGCAGGTTTATTTTTACGGGCAGAAAGAAACATAAAAAGGAAGGAGAGCCTTCAGATGACGGAACGGATACCGGCACCGAAAAATAAAACAAAAAAAATCGTACCGGCGCTTTTGTCCGGGCTGCGTAAGATCCTTCCGTTTTTTCCGGCGGCGGTTCTCATCGCGCTGATAATAATCGCGCTGGTAAAAGGATGGTTTTTCGGTCAGGAGGAAGAGGACGTCCTGCTTTCCGTGAGATTTGCCGGGATGATCCTCATGGCGGGCTTTGCCGTTATCGCGGCGATGCTCAGAAAAACTCTTTTTTCAAAAATTTCCGGCTGGGTGCTTTTCGCCGTGAGCTCCCCCGCCGTGTTCCTGCTTGTCGAGTCCTACGATCATAACGTTTTTACCGGCGTGATAGCCTCGACGGGCGGCTCCGGGCCAGTCATGAAGACCGGGATTCTCATAATGAACGTTCTGATTTATCTGTGCGTTCTGATTTTCGTGACCCTGGCGTCTTCCCATACGGCGGCGGGAATAATGGTTATTTCATTTGTTCCGGGCGTTTTCGGTTTCTGCAATCTTCTGTCGATGCAGTTCCGGTCTGCACCGATTTATCCGTGGGACGTGCTTTCTGTCGGAACGGCCGTTTCGGTCCTCGACAACTACACGGTGACGATGACGGGGAAAATATACTTTATCATTTACTGCTTTGTCTTTATGTTCTCCGTCGCGCCGCTTCTGAACTGCCGCGTAAAGCTCGGAAAATGGTGGATAAATCTGATCGCAGCGGCGCTCGCTCTTTCCGGTACGATAGGATTTTTCGCCTACCTTCGCTCCGACAGCGCGAAAAACAGATTCAGTTACTATACCATTCTTTTCTCGGAAGTATATCTCTACAGACATAACGGCGTTGCACTGACGCTCACCTGGTCGTCAAAATTCCTGAGCGTCGAGCGCCCCCAGAATTACAGCAGAAACGAGCTTTCGGATCTTCTCGCCGAATACGGCGGCTCAGGGACCCCGGGTCAGGCGTCCCCGGCGGTCAGGCCGAACGTCATCGTCATAATGAACGAGGCGCTTTCCGATCCGCTGTCGCTCGGGCTTGATTTCACCGTAAACGAAGATTATCTGCCCTTCATTCACGGCCTTGCGGAAAAAGAGAACGCCCGGACCGGATACGTTTACGTCTCCGTCAAGGGCGGAAACACTCCGAACTCCGAATACGAATTTCTGACGGGGATGTCTCTCGCGTTCCTGCCGGCGGGTTCGATACCGTATCAGCAGTACGTTTCGGACGCCGCCCCCACGCTGGTTTCCCAGCTCGAATCACTCGGATACGCGTCGATGGCGATGCACCCGTATTATCCGACCGGATGGCAGAGAAACAAGGTCTATCCTCTGTACGGATTTGACGAAATATATTTTATCAGCGACATGCGTCACAGACAGAGGATACGCGGATACGTCTCCGACAAAGCGATGTTCGACGAACTTATCGAAAAACTGGACGGCAACGAGACCGGCAAGCCGCTGTTCTATTTCGGAGTGACGATGCAGAACCACAGCTCGTATACTCAGGAATACGACGAGCTCAGGCAGATCAAGGTTGACGGCGTGTCGTCGGTCGCGCTCGAACAGTACCTGACCCTTATGAAAAGGTCCGACGAAGCTTTCGAGTATCTGACGGATTATATCTCGGAGCACGTGAGCGAACCGACCGTTGTTCTTATGTTCGGGGATCATCAGCCTCTTGATTCGGTTTACTCACCGCTTTACAGACTGAACAAAAGGTACGCGGATCTCACGTCGACGGATCCGAACGTCCAGCAGACGAGATATTCGACCCCTTACGTCCTTTGGGCAAATTATGACGTTGATTTTTCATCAGTTCCCGAGGAACTCAGCCTGAATTATCTCGCCGGCGCGATGCTTGATTCGCTGGGGTTTGAACTGACTCCGTTCCAGAAATGGCAGTTCACCGTCAGAGAGAGGTTCCCGGTTCTTAACGCGGGCGGATTCCTTGATCTTGAATCCGGGTCTTTCTATGACATATCTGCCCTCGAGACAAGGACGGACTCCGGGGCTGAAAAAATCAGGCAGTACAACAGGATAGAATACAACTACATTTTCGAGAAAAAGCACCGCATGACGGAGTTCTTCGTCACGGCCGGAGAAAACTGATGCATCCCTTCGGACACCTGAAGACCATTGTAAAACACAGACACGAGGTGATCAGACTGTGCCGGAAATGCGGCATTCTGCTTCAGGGGCTCAGGCACGATCTCTCGAAGTTTTCGCCCACTGAGTTCATACCCGGGGCGAAATACTATACCGGGACCCGTTCTCCGAACGAGGCGGAGCGCAGTGAGCTCGGATATTCCTCCGCATGGCTTCATCACAAGGGAAGAAACAGACATCATTTTGAATACTGGACGGACTACAACCCGGCGGAGCGCCGGGTCATGCCCGTGAAAATGCCGAAAAAATACGTGGCCGAGATGTTTTGCGACAGGGTCGCGGCGAGCAGGATATATATGGGCTCCGGGTATAACGACGGATATCCTCTCGAGTATTTTATGCGCGGCAAAGCCAACCGACTCATTCACCCCGAAACCTCCGGTCAGCTCGAGGCGCTGCTTGTTATGCTGAGGGATGAGGGAGAGGACGCAGCGGCCGGGTTTATCAGAAACTGGCTGAAAGGAGGCCCGGCGCCTTACACGGAGGAAGAAAATGACGATTGAACCCGTTGCCGTGATAAGATCGGATTTTGACGGAAAATTCGGGGTTCCGAGACAGAGCGGAAGAGTTGACACAAGCGCGGAGATAGTCTTTCTTCCGAAATACCGGAACCCGGACGCCGTGCGAGGGCTCGACGGCTTTTCTCACATCTGGCTCATTTTCGATTTTTCGGAGGCGCATCGGGAAAACGTCAGTCTCACGGTCAGGCCGCCGCGTCTCGGCGGCAACAGACGCGTCGGAGTTTTCGCCAGCCGTTCTCCTTTCAGGCCGAACAGTATCGGACTCTCTTCCGTAAGACTCAAAAGCGTCGATATTACCGCTGACGGTCCGGTGCTTCGGGTCGAGGGAGCGGATCTCATCGACGGAACGCCGATATATGATATAAAACCCTATCTCTCGTTTACCGACAGTCATCCGGACGCCGTGGACGGATACGCGGCGGACGGCGAGCTTCACCGCCTTTTTGTGAAGATCGCGCCGGAAGTCGTCATACCCGACGAAATGCGCGACGAGATTATCGGTATAATCGCCGAGGATCCACGCCCTTCGTATATAAATGATCCGGAAAGGATATACCGCATGACGTACGGCGGTTTTGAGTTCGGCTTCAGGGCGGAACGAAACGCGGCAGAGATAATTTCCTGCGCCGAGATATCACGCAAGTAATTATTCTGACATGAAAACCGTTTCGCTGATACGGATTAACTGAAAAACGCCCGGGGGACCGCCCCGGGCGTTTTTTGACGCGGCCGTTTCAGATCGGGCGCATTCCCGGGCAAAAAACAGGTTC